>NZ_BAAAKW010000028.1:0-80018 GCF_039527955.1 Rhodoglobus aureus
GCCGCTGCAACGTCCTCTACGCCATGATGCGCGACGGCACACTCTACGAGAACGAACCGAAAAAACACGCCCTCGCCGCTTGACAAAAACATAGGGGCACCCCCCTCTGATTCCGTTCGATTGTCAAAGGAGATAATCATGGCTCGCCATTCGGCCCCCACTCGCTTCAGATTTACCATTGCCGTCGCCGCTGCGATAGCGGTGTCATTCGGACTGCTGCTAACGCCGCCGGCTTCCACCGCAGAGGCCGGTTCACCGCTCGACTACCCGGAGTCCCCGTACGCGGCAACTGACTACAACGAAACGTTCCGCGGGCAGTTCCACTTCAGCCCTCAGAGTGGTTTCATGAACGACATCAATGCCCCGCTTTACTACCGGGGCGCGTACCACCTCTTTTTCCAGCACAACCCACACGGCCTCACTTGGGACACTGTGCACTGGGGGCACGCCACAAGTCCCGATCTAGTGCGTTGGACGCAAAAGCCAATCGCGCTCGAGCCTGGAGTGCATGCCGGCAATCTCTGGTCGGGGGCCGGCTGGGTCGATGTGAACAATGTGACTGGGCTCAAAACGGGCAGCGACGATCCGATACTGCTGTTTACCAACACAGAAGGCGTAAGCATCGCGTACTCCACCGATGGTGCACAGTCCTTCCAGATGTACAACGGGGGCGCCAAAGTGGTAACGGACCTCCAAGAGAGCCGCGACCCAAAGATTCAGTGGGACGCGGCCAACAACCAGTGGGTAATGGTCACGTTCCGCGCGGGAACTGGGGCAGTGTTTTATACATCAACAAACCTACTGAACTGGGCTTACCGTTCCACCTTTATCGCCGAATGGTTCGTCGAATGCCCCGATCTTTACCTGCTCAATGTAGATGGCGGAGCAACTCAGAAATGGGTGCTGCAAGACGCCAGCGGCGAGTACGTTATCGGTTCCTTGAGCGCTGCGGGCAATTTCACTTCGGACTGGGCGGCGCCACAAAACATGGAGTGGGGCAAGTCGGACGCAGCATTTGCACCATCAGTCTGGTACGCCCCGCAAACCTTCAACCAACTTCCCGGTGGGCGAGTGGTCCAGCTTGGCTGGCAGCCGAGCAATGCTGGCGTGACGTGGACTGGGAACGCGTCATTCCCCGTCGAACTTGGACTGACGACTTATCCAGAGGGAATCCGCCTAACACGCAACCCAGTGGATGAGATCGCAACAATCCGCACGTCAACCCAGACGTGGGGCAGCCGAACGATAACGACCGATCCAGCCAGTGATCCGTTGAGCGGAATTTCGGCCGACACCTACGAGCTGAACGCCACCTTCTCCCTCAGCGATGCGACAGCATCCGAGTTCGGGTTCCGTTTACACACCCGCGATAACGGAACCAGCGACCGCACTGTTGCGTATACCACCGCGACGCAGCAGCTTTATGGGATGTCGCTACCTCCCATCTCGAACGAGGTGACAGTGCGACTGTTGGTTGACCGTGGGCAGCTAGAGGTCTTCGGCAATGGCGGAAAAATGGTGTTCAGCGACAACGTCTCATTCGATTCGTCAGCAGGAAGCCTTGGCCTCGAACTGTACGCGATCGGTGGTTCAGTCACGGTGACTTCACTGGAGTTCTCCCCTATTTCATCCACCTGGACGCCTGCGCCTCAAGGAATCGCACCCGCGGGGGCGATCACCTCAACGGGACACCAAAACATGTGCATCGACCGAGATGTAGCTAGCGGCAAAGCACAGCTATGGAGTTGCCTTGGCAACGCCAACCAATCGTGGACACTCGACAGCTACGGTCAGCTCACAACCGACGGCTTCTGTCTTCGAGTGCCACAAGGGCAAAACGCGAACATGACGCTTGTGTCGATCGCAGCATGTTCCGGGGCTGCGAATCAGAAATGGCGACAAGGCAACTTCGGATCGCTGATCAATCTGGCGTCTGGCAAGTGCCTCGACGTTCCTGAAGCCGACTTCAGCAACGCTCGACAGCTTCAGATCTACGACTGCGTAGGTAGCCGAAACCAGAGTTGGGTGGGGCCGACATACACGACGGCAGTCGGCGCCATTGCTTGGAACACGTCCAACTCGTGCGTCGATCTGGATGTCGCGAGCGGCGAGGTCCAGATATGGTCGTGCAACGGGTTGGCCAACCAAATCTGGAGTCTTGAGCGAGACGGAACGCTCAACAACACGGACATCTGCATGCAGCTTTCTCCTTCGTCACTGGGAAACGGCGAGCTTGTCTCCGCGGCCACGTGCTCGCCGACGGCCGCCAACCAGCGATGGAGCCGGTTCGCGAACGGACAACTCCGCAACGTGGCCGCCGGTCGTTGCTTGGATCTTGACTCCGGTAATCTGACCAACGGGCGACAGCTCATTGTGTGGGATTGCGTGGGCGGCCCAAACCAGACATGGGTCGGACCCGCGTGACGTCGGCAGTGCAGAAGTTTCGGAGTAATCAGCGAAGCTTGACCAACTTCACTGATCACAGACCATACGGGCCTCACCGACAGGTGGTGTAGTCGATGAAGCATCACCCTGATAGCTGCAAGCTTCAGGATGGTGAACGCCCTGTTCATGTCGGAGCAGGATCGCACTCGCGAATTTGGCCTCATGAGAGCGATGGGTACGGGCAGCGGCCATGTCTTCGGCCTTTTCTTCAGCCTTGAAGTGGTCTTCGTAGGCTCGAAATTTTTTCGTCTAGGGCACTGCCCGAACACTGCTCTATGCCATCCGTTCGAAAGTCTGTTGGATTGGGTTCGGCTCACGGGTATTCCCCCGCCGTCGCCGGAATCGAAGCCCGTCTGGGCCAGAATGTGCCGGTACAGGTGTTTCGAAATCGAGCCCGATGACCGGTCGTCATGCGCTCGACGCAACTGCCTCAGAAAGGGCTTCGACGATCGTCCAACGCGGGCCCACACTTTCCGTGAACCGTGGGCAAACCGTGGGCAAAACCGCAGAGACAAGGGTCGATGCTGCTCAGTTGTGGGCAACTATGATTCAAAATCAGCCAGTTTTCGGGGAAATAGACGCCCTGACCAGCATTTTTACAAAGTGCCCCTGGAGGGATTCGAACCCCCAACCTGCTCCTTAGGACGGAGTTGCTCTTCCGTTGAGCTACAGAGGCTGGCGGTACGAGTGTAGCCGAGTCATGCGCTCGGAGCCCTCAGACATCCTCCCCAAAACTAGTGCGTGGCGTCGGCCGAATTGTCGGCGAGCGGCGGGAGCGGCAACTGCAGCGGGTGCAGGTCGGGCTCGTGCCACAGCTCGCGACCCTCAGCGATACGATCCGCTGAGTAGAAGCGCTTGATGATCGACTTATCGAGCAGCTCGGGTGCGGCATCCAGATCCTCCACCGAAGCAATGAGATCGAACCAGGCGCGAGTAAGCGTGACGTGAAAAGCGTGAGGCTTGCCAGCCCGATCAGCTAACGCCTTGATCCCGACAACGAGTCGTTGCAGCCCGTCCTGTTCGCCGTACTGGCGAGCGAGACCCCAAGCAACGCGCACATGATTCTCGTGCGAGAACGCAGCCGGCGCAATCTTGCCTGCTTCAAAAGCGGCAACCAGCTCGTCATTGTTCATACGGCTCGCTCCAGACGGTGGCGTTCACAGTGCTTACGTCCTTAAGCACGCAGGCGAATCGAAAACTACTGTCCAGGAGGGTAGAGGAACGCCTCTACGTCAGCCGAAGCGAGAGTGCGCTGGCTGTAGACGCGGTTCACGTAGTTGTATTCCTCAATCAGAACACTGCCATCGGCATTGACTGCCTTGACGTAAGCGACGTGATTATCCCAACCGAACCAGGCAACGGATCCAACTACGGGGGTGGCACTAACGGTCCAGCCGTGAGCATCCCACGCGTCTTTCCACTGCGAAGCGTTACCGCCGTTCGGCGTGAGGTCAGCCCACGCCCAACGGTACGGTGCCGAGAATGATCCAACATCGCGGTTCAAACGCCAAGCCACAAAGTCGGTGCACTGGCGGTAGTAGTAGTTGAGCGGTGACAGCGAGTAGCCGGCGGTCGCCCAAGGGTAATCATCGCCCAGCGCCTGAGCACCCGATGCCGCGTACAGATCGTTTGCCGAAGCGATAGCTGACTGTTGACGGATCAATTCCAGATCTTCTGGCGAAGTCGCTTCGAACTGGTCGCGCTCAAGCTCGGGAAGCGCCAAATCGGCGCTAACGGTGACTGACTGTGCACTCAGCGTGGAAGCATCTGCCGCCGCAGCCAAAGCAACAACGGAACCCTCATCAGAGAGAAAGTTGCTCTGTCCGTAAGCAGGCAAACCGGCAACCGCAAAAAGGCCACCAATGACAGCCATCGAAGCCAACGCTCGGACGGGATTGCGACGAGAACGTTTCGGCGACACAACTGTGCGCGGCCGAGCGACTACGACATCCGCAGACTTGGCTACCGGGCGCGCAAGAGCGACATCTGAGCGCAGGACCGCGGCTGGTGCATTAGGAATCTCGGGAACGACAACCGCAACATCAGCCTGAACGACTGGTGCAGCTGGAGTCTTTTCGAACGCTGCAGGCTTAGCTGCTGCCGAATGCTTCGCTGTTGCTGCATCGCGTGCGGCACGCGCTTCGCGACGCGACAGGAAAACTGGTGCATCACCGGTGGCTTCGCCCGCGGGGACGCCAAAAGCGTCCGTGCTATTAGAGGGCAAGCGGGGCAAACGAATACCTAACAGTGGAGCGAATTCGAGACAGATCTAGGGCAAATCCCGAACGACGGGAATAATCACAACAGCATAACAGTTATGCGGCCGGAGCCAAATATTCTTCCCAATCTGGGAGTGCCCTTTCAATTCCCCTCACAAGCCATGCACTCGTGTGCGGCGGGCGCGGCTTGATCAGCAAGCGCCAATTCATCTCTCCCGGAGTGCGATTACTCTTTTTGTTGTTACACCGCAAACAGCACGCCACCAAGTTTTCCCAGGTGTCTTGCCCACCCCGCGAACGTGGCATCACGTGGTCGATGGTGTTCGCTGAGCCGCCGCAGTAACCGCACCGGTGCGCATCACGCCGAAGCACTCCCCGGCGTGACACCGGCAGTCTGCGAGTAGAAGGGATGCGCACATAATTTCGCAGGATGATCACCGACGGGCGATCCCACGATCCGCTTGAGCCCCAGACGGGATGCTCCGAATCGGCAGCAATGATCGTTGCTTTCTGATTCAGCACGAGCACAATCGCTCGCTTGAAAGACACGACCGCAAGCGGCTCGTAGCCGGCGTTCAGTACCAAAGTGCGCATTGTCATCCTCTCGAAAGAGCCTGCACGGCTTGCAGGCAATCGACTTCCTTGAGGCTCAGCAAATAGGAGGCAGAAAACAAAAAGGCACCGTCGAAAGACGATGCCTAGTGATTCAGTGCGCGAAAACTGCCGCGCACAGTACTGCTGTGTCGTATGTAAAAGTGAGCGCGCGCATCCACGGTTTGGATGCTGCACCCACTTAACATGCGATTCTCCGGTTCATTCGTGAACTCCAAGGGCTATAGGCTAACCCAATTTTTAGCGCATTCCGCACGAAGGCGCGCCGCATTAAACGACCAGACAGTAACGCCTCGGTGAACACCAGTTTCAGCGAACTAAGCGACCGGCTTCTCTACGAAAATGTGAATGGCTACCTCATTGGGCAACTCAAGGCCTTCGCCGAATCCCTCAACAGTGACCGCAACATAGGAGTCAGCGGCAGAGAACATTGCCGTCTTACCTGGCATGACCCCCGCGTTGAACAATTGCTGCAAAAGCTCTGGCTCGAACTGCACAGGCTCGCCAAGGCGACGGATGAGACCGGAGATCGGAGACGTCGTCTCAGCAACCAGGTCAACAATGTTCACCATCCCGGCACTGAACGAGGGAGCAGCGACGCCGCCCAACTCTTCAAGTCCCGGGATCGGGTTGCCGTAAGGCGACTCGATGGGGTGATCGAGCATCTCGATGAGCTTGCGCTCAACCTGCTCACTCATCACATGCTCCCAGCGACAAGCCTCGTCATGAACGAGCGCCCAGTCGAGGCCAATCACGTCAGCGAGCAGTCGCTCAGCAAGACGGTGCTTTCGCATCACATGCGTAGCGCGGCGGCGGCCCTCAACCGTAAATTCGAGGTGGCGGTCGCCTTCAACGACGACAAGGCCGTCACGTTCCATGCGGCCGATAGTTTGCGAAACGGTTGGCCCAGAGTGGCCGAGCCGTTCAGAGATGCGTGCCCGCAGCGGAACGATGTTCTCTTCTTCAAGATCAAGAATCGTGCGCAGGTACATCTCGGTGGTGTCAACGAGATCGGTCATGAAATAAGACTAGCCCGAACTGGCCAATAGAATCGGACGTATGGCAAGCCTGACGATTCCCACTGACCTCCTTCCCACTGACGGACGATTCGGAGCTGGCCCCTCCAAGGTGCGCCCCGATCAGATCGAATATTTGGCGTCTGCCGCGCACACCATCCTTGGCACGTCTCACCGTCAGGCACCCGTTCGCGACCTCGTCGGCCGCGTACGTACGGGGCTTGGCGATCTGTTCCAGATACCTGAAGGCTACGAAGTAGTACTCGGCAATGGTGGATCGACTGCCTTCTGGGATGCCGCAGCCTTTGCCCTCATCGAGCGTCGCAGCGCCCACCTTTCTTTCGGAGAGTTCGGCTCCAAATTCGCCAAAGCTGCCGCCGCGCCGCATCTCGAATCGCCTCATGTTGTTACCGCCCCGGGCGGGTCGCTGGCCGAACTCGACGACCTCAACGGTGCTGACGTGTTTGCGTACCCCCAAAATGAGACTTCAACCGGCGTTATGGCTCCCGTGCGACGGGCCGACGGCGACAACGTGCTCACCGTGGTTGACGCGACAAGCGCAGCGGGTGGCATCCAGTTCGATGCCGGCCAGGCTGACGTCTACTACTTCGCACCGCAGAAAAATTTTGCCTCGGATGGCGGATTGTGGATCGCCCTGTTCTCCCCCGCCACGATTGAACGCGTCGAGCGGATCGCCGCCTCTGGCCGCTACATCCCCGAGTTCTTGTCGCTCAAAAACGCGATCGACAACTCGCGCCTCAACCAGACCCTCAACACTCCAGCACTCAGCACGCTGCTGCTGCTCGAAAACCAGATCGACTGGATCAACGGCAATGGTGGACTTGCGTGGGCGGATGCCCGCACTCGCGAATCGTCGTCAGTGCTCTACGACTGGGCTGCCGCCAGCGATATCGCTACGCCATTCGTCACCAACCCCGAGCACCGTTCGCAGGTGATTGCCACGATCGACTTCGATGACTCCATCGACGCTTCCGCAATCTCCAAAACCCTTCGCGCTAACGGCATCGTCGATACCGATCCGTACCGCAAGCTCGGCCGCAATCAGCTGCGCGTTGCAACGTTCGTAGCGATTGAACCGGATGACGTACGCAAGTTGGTCTCATCAATCGACTATGTGATTGCCAACAGCCACTAGCCTGAAACCGTGCGTATCTGGCTCAAAGACTCGGAACGACGGCCCGACCCAGAACCGGTCGAGACCGATGACCGCAAGGCGATGCTCGTTGGCATCGCCTTGTGGGTCGTTTCCCTCGCCGTTTTGCTGCTGTTTATCGAGCCGCTGAATGCTGCGGGCAACCTGTGGTGGTTGTGGACCGCGGTCGCGGGGCTCGCGCTCGGCCTAATCGGACTGATCTACACGCACGTGAGGCGTGGGAAGCGCTCGCGGTAATCCCTTAGCCTCGATCCACCGGTCTGGTCTGGCGAGTGTGATCGTACCGGGCCGCGGACGCAAAGGCACGCCGATGCTGGTCATCGTCGCGCTCGTCGCCAATACGGTCGTCGTGCTGGCCTCGGCCGGCTGGCTGCGGATCCCGGGGCTGGGCTAGCGGAGGAACCTTCGGGGCGAACCACCCGCGAATTCGCAGTCCCGATGCCTACAGTGGGGATGGTCTACCCATAAACTGCAGGGGCAAAGCCCGATCGGCGGGTTGTTCGTGCGCTTCAAAGAACCCTCAGTGTCAAGGTTGCGCCAGAGGAATCCCGGAACACTAGAAGAGAGCACCATGACAAAGCACGCACCCCTCCTCCCCAGCTTCAGCGCGTTCGTCAGGGATGACTCGACGGCCGATTTGACGATCGACGGAGTGCCGCAGATGGTGACCGCGGCGGACGAAGCCGGTGTGCGCGAGGAGATCATCGCGCGGGTCACCAGGGCGGCGATCAAGAGGGGCGGACCGGTTCGGCTTGTGGCCGAGGATTCGCAGGGCCAGGCGCCACTGATCGTGTACCCGGACGGTCGCGTCGAGCCTGACGGGGACTTCATCCCTGCAGCCGATCGACGCCCCACGGCCGGGGATCTGGTCACGGAGCCAGAGCCCGAGCCGATACCCGCGCCGACGTCGGAGCCCGAAACCGTCTCGATGGACGCGCTTCTCGCCGGTGTACCCGCGGACGCCACGTCGGTCAGGCTCGCGCCGCCCGCATCCCTGCCCAATCGGTCGGGCGCTGGCGCTCCGCCCCGCCTCGCCGACTTCCTCAACTCCCGACCGGCGGAGACACCAGGCCCCGCCGAAAAGGGATGGCAGGGTTCGATGAGCCGGATGACCGGCGGGCGCCTCTCGCCCTCGCCTAACAGGGCCGAGGTTTCCCACCGCGCTTCCGTTGCTGCGGTTCAACGCGGGTTCAACGGTCCTCGCACGATCGTGGTACTGAACCCCAAGGGTGGGGCCCACAAGACGACGGCCACCTTGCTGATCGCGGCGACTTTCGGCATCCACCGCAGCGGCTACACGCTCGCCTGGGACAACAATGAAACCATGGGCACGCTCGGGATTCGGGCGCAGGGTGCGAGTCACGCCAACACCGCCGTTGACCTCCTCAGGGACCTCGACCGCCTGGACGGCGACCGCACGGTGAGTGTGTCCGACATCGACCGTTACGTGCGGAACCAGGGCGCCTCCCGTTTCGATGCGCTGGCATCAGACCAGGACCCGGCCGGTGCGGCCAGCATCGACGATGTTGCCTTCCGAAAGCTGCATTCCACGCTCAGCCGCTTTTACCGCGTGCTGGTCATCGACACGGGCAACAACATGCGGGCGTCCAACTGGGAGGCGGCCGTGGAGACGGCCGACCAGCTCGTCGTCGTGTCGACGATCCGCGAGGACACGGCATACGGCGCCGCGTCGCTGCTCGACGGCCTCAGGCACAAGGGCCACGGGGAGAAGGTTGCTCAGGCCGTTACGATCCTGGCGTCGCCGGCGAAGCGTGTTGACGGCAAGCTGTCACGGCGCCTGCACGACCACTTCAAGCAGCTCACCCGATCGGTCATCGACGTCCCATTCGACCCTGGGCTGGTTTCCGGTGGTCCCATGAACATAGAAGCACTCGACCCGCGCACTCGCGCAGCCTGGCTGCGGGCCACGGCCGCAATCGCCGAGGGGTTGTAGGCCAGCCCAACGGGCAATGTCGGCGAGCGAGCGGGTGCCGCCGAGCGGGTGGAGCTTAGCCTTTGTAATGGTTATTGCTGGTCTGGTATCAGCTATAACCATTACAGAGGCCTAGACGCTAGTCATCATCGTCAGACTCGTCGAGGTCATCGATGTCGACTCCATCGAAGTCGCCCCCGTGCAAGGCACCTGAGTCGAACGCGCTGTCGTCATCGTCATCGTCGTCATCGTCATCGTCGTCGTCGTCGTCGTCGTCATCTTCCTCGTCGTCGTCGAGGTCGTCGTCGTCATCCGAAACGTCTTCGTCTGATTCGTCGCCGCTTGGCACTTCTTCTGACGCCGTTTTTTCAGCATCCGCTGCTTCGGTTGCCGCCTGGGCAGCCTTGTAGTCAGCGAGTCGTTCAGACCACGGAACCCAATCGGGTGAAAGCAGTGCGCCTTCGGCCGGCATGAGCTCTGCTTCAAGAACAGTCGGATCTGCACCCTCAACGTGGGCGATGCTGACGGTCCAGTTCCAGCCGGGGTAGCCACGCATGGCCGAAGCGAAGATCACCGAGACGGTGCCGTCGTTTTCGACCTGCTCACCAACGAGCGCGCCAATCGACGCCGTGTCAGTGATCTCGAGGAGTGCCCCCCGAGCAAGCTTTTCGTACTGGCTATTAGGCATCTAGTTCGTCCGCTACCTTTCGCAACATTGAAGCAATTTTGGCGCTGTGCGCCTTGTCAGGGTAACGACCCCGCTTGAGACCGGAACCTATGCCATCCATGAGCTTGACCAGATCTTCAATGATCACAGCCATGTCATCGGCTGGCTTGCGGTTGAGCTTGCTCATGCTTGCAGGAGCATCCATGATTCGCACTGAGAGCGCCTGGGCGCCCTTCTTGCCGTCAGCAATGCCGAACTCAAGGCGAGTACCCGCCTTTACCCCTGTCGTGCCCGCAGGCAGCGCTGAGGCATGCAAGAAGACCTCCTGGCCTTCATCACTCATGATGAAGCCAAAACCCTTCTCGTCATCGTAAAACTTAACCTTGCCGGTGGGCATGGGCGTGCTCCTTCGTATCGTGACTCAAGCTTAGAACGTAAATGGGCGCGTATCCTTGTCAACGTGACAAATCATTCAACTGAACGTGACCTTCGTATCGAGCGTGTGCTCGCCTACCTCGTCGCCATCTCGATCGCACTCGCCGTGATTAGCTTTGTCGCCGTAGTTGTTGCCACCGCAGCTGGTCTCACCGATTTCGACACAGGTGCGTGGCCCGCAGTCATCACTATGCCTTACTTTGCTCTCCCGTTGGGTGTGGTTTTCATCATCACCCTTTTGGTGCTGAACGGGCGCCGCCGCCGACGTGAATATGGGAATGGCCACAATTAGCGACGCTGCTCTTTTGCTCGCCGCTCAGCTGCGCGCACTAGACGATAGTCAACTCCTTCAGTTGTTGCGCTCACGTGTAGTGCGCAGCAACTCTGTCAGCGACTTCTTTGACCTCGCGGATGCCCTGCAGCAGACGACGTCACTTGAGCGGGTTCTCCGCACTCTCGACCGTCCCACTCTCGCGACGATGGCGGTGGTTGCCGACACGACTTCTCTGACCGCGGATGATGTTGCGGCCGCGCTCGGCAGGTTCGGCCGCGATCCTGTGGCGGTGCAGTCGCGGCTCGACCGACTTGTTGAGCATGCGCTGCTGATTTTCCGCGGGGGTCGCTATAGCGCCCCCGACGGCGTTACTGATCATCTCGCTGGTTGGCCGTTCGATGACCTGCCGTCCACCGGAGAGCTGCTCGATACGGCTCCCCCGTCGACGCTTACTTCGGTTGAGCCATCCGAGCGCGCCTCCCTCGACCGCATTGCCGCTGAGAACGCCTTCGCCACCACCAATGAAGTCACCGAGCTTCTCAACCAACTTCGCACTTCGCCGGTGCGCGATCTTGCGCGCGGTGGGGTTTCGCTGCCCGACTCAAAGCGGCTAGCGGTCTCCATGTCTGTGCCGCTCGACAAGGTCGCTGGGCTCGTCGATATTGCCGAACGTGCCGGGCTTGTCGCAACAACGAATGCCCAATGGATGCCTACCGCTGACGCTACAGAGTGGATGTCACGCTCCGCAGACGAACGCTGGTTGCACCTCGCTGAAGCCTGGCATCAGGGGGTGCCCGCTGAGATCCGCACCATCTTGGCCGACCGCACCCACAGTTTTTGGGGCGACGGAGTCGAAGCGTACGTTCGTTGGCTATTCCCTGCCGGTGTCGACTGGATGCTCGAAAAAGTGCGGCGGTACAGTCGCGATGCGCAGCTGCTTGGCGTGACCGCAGAGCGGCTCCCCAGCACCGCAGGGGTTGCATTGCTCACTCGCACCCCGGCTGAAGCGGCGGCGGCGATGGCTGCGCTGTTCCCGAAGGAGGTGCACCACGTTTATGTGCAGCCCGACCTGACGGTGATTTCGCCCGGACCTTTGGCACCGCAACTGGATGCTCGACTGCGCACGATTGCCGATGTTGAGACTCGGGCTTTGGCATCCACCTATCGCATCTCGCCGTCGAGCCTTCATCATGCGATGACACTCGGCGAAACGCTTGAGGGTATGCGCGAGTTTTTGGCGGAGATTTCGTTGACCGGGGTTCCGCAGCCGGTTCAGTATTTGTTGGCTGAGGCTGCATCGCGGCACGGGCTTGTGCGGGTCGGTTTACACGGGTCTGTGGGCAGCTACGTCATGTCCCCTGATTCTTTGTTGCTGCAGTCGATTGCGGTTGACCCCAACTTTGCCCCGTTTGGGTTGCGCCACGAGACCGATCGTTTGGTCTCACGATTTGGTGTTGAGCAACTGTTTTGGGCGCTCAGCGACGCCCGCTACCCGGTTGCTGCCGAAGACAGGGTAGGCAATATTTTGTCGTTGCGCCGTGATCAGGTAAGCGATGAAAACCCCTCCGAGCCTCAGGATGCCCAGCCAGAACAGTTGCTGACGAAGCTCCGCAGCGGTCAGGGCGGGGCTACCGGCGATGAAGATCAGGCGTGGCTGTCTCGGCAAATCGAGGTCGCCATTCGCAACAAACTTCTGCTGAAAGTCACTGTGAAGATGCCCGACGGCCGAGAGATGCTCTACACCCTTGAACCGTCAACGGTGGCAGCGGGGCGGATGCGCGGGCTCGACCGCGGCGCAGATATCGAGCGCACTCTGCCGCTGTCGAGCATCATCGGGGTTGAGGCAACGACCGAGCGCTAAGCATCCGGGCGTAGGCTAGGTCGGATGAACACAGCACCCGACGGACCTCTCATCGTGCAGTCTGACCGCACGGTTCTGCTTGAGGTCGCGCACCCTCTAGCGGAAGACGCACGTCACGATTTGGCTGTGTTTGCTGAGCTAGAACGTGCCCCCGAACACATCCACACGTATCGCATCACGCGTTTAGGCCTATGGAATGCTCGCGCTGCTGGTCACGATGCCGATGCGATGTTGGAGACGCTCGAAAAGTATTCGAAGTTTCCGATTCCGCAGAGCGTCAGCGTTGATATTACTGAGACTGTTGGCCGCTACGGTCGCCTCGTCATCAACCGCGATGAGGATGGCGCCCTGACGCTTACTGCGATCGATCCGGCTGTTTTGCGCGAGATTACGCGCGGCAAGAAGGTTGCGAGCCTGTTGTTCGAGCGTCGTGGCGAGCACACCTTTGTGGTGCAGCCATGGGCGCGCGGTCAACTCAAACAAGAGTTGTTGAAGCTGGGTTGGCCTGCCGAAGATCACGCCGGGTACACGCCTGGCACTCCTCACGAGATGGACTTGGATGCCTCGGGCTGGGGTTTGCGCGAATACCAACAGCACGCAATCGACAACTTCTTCCATCACGGCTCCGGTGTTGTCGTGCTGCCCTGTGGCGCCGGCAAAACGCTTGTTGGCCTGGGCGCCATGACCCAAAGCAAGACCACAACCTTGATTTTGGTGACGAACACGGTGTCGGCGCGTCAGTGGCGTTCTGAGATTCTGAAGCGCACCACCCTCACTGAAGATGAGGTTGGCGAATATTCGGGGCAGACCAAAGAGATTCGGCCGGTCACCATCGCGACCTACCAAATCCTTACTGCCAAGCGAAAAGGCGAATACGCCCATCTTTCGCTGTTGGATGCTCTCGACTGGGGTCTGGTCATTTATGACGAGGTTCACTTGCTTCCCGCCCCCGTCTTCAAGTTGACCGCTGACCTGCAGGCGCGCCGTCGACTCGGCCTCACCGCCACCCTCGTGCGCGAAGACGGGCGTGAGGGCGACGTGTTTTCCCTCATCGGCCCCAAACGATTCGATGCGCCCTGGAAAGAGATCGAAGCGCAAGGCTTCATCTCTCCGGCGAGTTGCTTCGAGGTGCGCGTCGACCTGCCCGAGAACCAACGACTTGAGTACGCGGCATCCGCTGATGACGAACGCTTCCGCCTTGCCGCCACAGCCCCAGCCAAAACCGAGGTCGTGCGTGCGCTGGTGGAAAAGCATGCCGGCGAACGCATACTCGTGATCGGGCAGTACCTCGATCAGATCGATGAGCTCGCTGAGCAGCTCGATGCACCAAAATTGACCGGCGCAACCCCCGTAGCTGAGCGCGAGCGGCTGTATCAAGAGTTCCGCGAAGGAATCACAAAGCTGCTGGTGGTCTCGAAGGTCGCCAACTTCTCGGTCGACCTGCCTGAGGCGACCGTCGCTATCCAAGTCAGCGGGTCATTCGGTTCACGCCAAGAGGAAGCCCAGCGTTTGGGCCGACTGTTGCGCCCCAAAGAGAGCGGACTTCCTGCCAACTTCTACACGCTCGTCGCCCGCGACACCGTCGATCAAGACTTCGCCCAAAACCGTCAGCGGTTCTTGGCAGAGCAGGGTTACAGCTACACGATTCTGGATGCTGCAGATCTGACGTAGGCGCGGGTGCAGTGCAGGTGCAGTGCAGGTGCAGTGCACCCGAAAATTGAGGCTGCGACCCGCGCGGCCGTCTAGCGCAGCAGGCGCTCCAAGCCGGCCTCATCCACCACGGGGATGCCGTAGTCGCGAGCCTTTCGAGCCTTGCCCGAGAGCGAATCTGGGTCGGCAGCGACTAGCAGTCGAACCTTCTTGGTGACGGCATCCCACGGGGTGTAGCCGAGACCAACAATCTCTTCTGCGATCTCGCTGCGTGGGCGGCTCATTTCGCCGGTGAGCACGATGAAATCACCTGGGCTCAGTGCGAATCCCTGATTCGAATCGGTTTCGCCCTCGCGAAACGCCGCGCTGGAGCCGTGAGGAACCGAAGCAAGAGCGGCGCTCTCTAACGCCCCCGCGATCGTGGTGGTGGGGATGTCGAGCAGGTCGCCAACATGCACAAGGTCGGCTGTTTCGTCATCCGTCAAGATGCCGTCGTCCCATGCCGTTCGAGTCAGCTGGTTGAAGTAGTCGAGGTGAAGTAGCTCGCAGGTTGCCCGGCTGATGCCGAGTTCTTCGGCGAGCGCGACCAGTTCGCGTGTTTCGTGCACCGAGAAGTGCCGATCCAGCAAGCAAAGGTCAAGCAGAGCGAGGTAGTCGAGGCACTCCGCGGGACCGGCATATTCGGGCATCTTCTCGGTGATGCGCTGGAGGAACGACGAAGCTGTAACTTCTGAGAACGGTGGGCGCGGCATCCACTCTCGGTTGCCTGAAGCGAGAACCGGCCACGAGTGCTCGAGCGCTGATTCAAGATGAGCCTGCCAAAGTTCGTGCTGGTCAACCGATTGGATGTACGCGGCGAGCAGTTGGGCGGTAGCGAACGCGTCAGCGGATGCGCGATGGGCATCGTCGAGCTGAATATCGAGCGCTGCACAGCAGTCTGCGAGCGCACGCCCAGCACCCGGCAAGTATTCGCGTGCTAGCTGCATCGTGCACAGACTGACGAAATCCGAAGAGAACCACGACGCGGTTCGCTCAAGCTCGGCCACCAAAAATTTTACGTCGAAGCTCGCATTGTGGGCGACGAGTACGCGCCCCGCGAGCAGCTCGACAAGTTGTGCGGCGATCTGACTGAACGTGGGGGCATCCACAACATCAGAAGCACGGATCTGGTGGATGCGCTGCGGCCCGAGATCGCGCTCCGGATTGACTAATGTCTCCCAGCGCCCCTCGACAGCGCCGTCGGCATCAACATGAACAACAGCGATCTCGATGACGCGGTCGTGCCCGCCAGCGAACAGCCCCGTCGTCTCAAAGTCGATTACTGCGAAGCCAGGTCCAGCCATGTGAGTCCCCCATCAATCCCCTGCCACTGTACCGAAGGGCGGCTGCCGAGCGCAGTGTGCTCCTAGGCCCAGCGGCATCTAGTCAGTGGGCCGATTCAGTATCGGAACCCGCTTTGCCCACGATCGCGCCACAACGCCAGCATTTCGCCGGCAACTCTGCTTCGACGAGGGCGCCGCACTCGGTGCAAACCCGAGGCAACCAGCAGGCAGCATCGCCAGCGGTCTCGCCGCTAATCCCGTCGTTCGTCGCGTCGTTCGTCGCGTCATCCGTCGCGTCATCCGTTGCGTAGTTCACGCATCCAGTGTGCGCTTCTCTACGCTCGTGCGTGTCGCCTCGCCAGCAGGTCACGAATCAGCCCAACGCTGGCACACGCAACCAACAGGACAATGCTGAGAGCCATCAACGACATGGCGCCAAAGCCCACGCCTAGGGGCCACATCGGAGTCATCCCGTCAACGCTCCCCCACTGGGCGCTGTTCGAGTGTGCAAAGTTCGCGATGAGTGCCGTTGCAACAAACGACAGTGCCCCAACCCCGAACGCGACCAGTGTTCCCACAATTAGACGTTTCATCACGCGTCTCCCTCCACCCGAAATCCCGATACCTCTCACCCTACGCTTAAAAATGACGAGTTCTCAAAGAAATGCCGGCGGGGCCGAGAAGTCGACACGCCCACGCCCATCAGCCAACGTTCAGGAAACACGCAGATACTAGGGAAATGGCTGACGGACCCAAGATTTTGATTGTTGACGACGAACCCAACATTCGCGACCTACTCACCACGAGCCTGCGTTTCGCAGGATTTGCGGTGCGTGCGGTAGGAAGCGGGGCACAGACGATCTCGGCAGTTCTTGAAGAAGAACCCGACCTCATCATCCTCGACGTGATGTTGCCCGACATGAACGGCTTCGGGGTGACCAAACGCCTTCGCGCCTCCGGTTACACCTCCCCCATCCTCTTCCTCACCGCAAAAGATGACACGGAAGACAAGATCATGGGCCTCACAGTCGGTGGCGATGACTACGTAACGAAGCCATTCAGCCTCGATGAGATCGTTGCGCGCATCAAGGCAATTCTTCGTCGCACGATGGCCGATGACGAAGAGACGATCATCCGTGCTGGCGACCTCACGATGGACCAAGACACCCACGAGGTGTCGATCGGCAACGAGCAGATCGAGCTCAGCCCCACCGAGTTCAAATTGCTGCGTTACCTCATGTTGAACCCCAACCGCGTGCTCTCAAAGGCTCAGATCCTTGACCACGTCTGGGAGTACGACTTCAACGGCGACGCCGGCATCGTCGAGAGCTACATTTCGTACCTGCGCCGCAAGCTCGACATTCACACCGAAGAGCCACTCATCCAAACCAAGCGTGGCTTTGGTTACATGTTGAAGGCAGCAAAGGGCTGACCTAACTAGGTGGTCGGTTCGACTCGTTTACGTTGTTGAACTGGCCACAACTGGTCCCCGATTCCCAGCCACGCAAGGTACCGTTCACTATCATGCAGGAGAACATCCCCGACGCGTGGAGCCGCATCTCGCTTCGCACAAAAGTCACCGGTGTCACGGTACTTCTGCTCACCATGGGACTCCTCGTTGCCGGCGTCGGCACTGCCGCAGTTTTGCGTGACTATCTGCTGCAGCAAACTGACGATAAGATCACGGCCGCAGCCGACGACCTCGATGGCCGCATCCAGTACGCCGGAACAGCCCGCGACCCTCAGTGCAGCGTCTCTCGCCTGCCCAACGACCTCTACTTCGCGGTCCTCAACCACGACGGCAGCATGCGCTGCAATAGCCGTGAAGAGGATGCCGCGCGGCCCGTTCTTGAGGGCCTCACGATCGCGGTCGCCCACGAACAAACCGGCGCGTTTACCCTGCCCAGCACCGCTATCGGAGGTCAATGGCGAGTCATCGCCTACCCCGCGGCCAGCAGTATTGGCATCGACTTTGTGACGATAGTGATCGCACGCGACCTGGTCGATTCCAACGAAGTCGTCTCGCAATACGCCGCCATCTTCCTGTTCTTTGGCCTCACCGTGGTGATCGTCGGCGGTGCCCTCACCCGCCTGCTTGTCACCTCGACGTTCTCCCCGCTGCGCGAAGTCGAGGCAACTGCCGCCCGCTTTGCTGACGGTGACTTCGACCAACGCCTCTCGGGTGCAACACCCAACACCGAGGTAGGGCGACTCAACCACTCCCTCAACTCAATGCTTGGCCGAATCGATCGCGCTTTCGCTGACCGTGCGCGCACTATCGACCAGATGCGTCGCTTTGTTGGCGATGCCAGCCACGAATTACGCACTCCACTCGTCACTGTGCGTGGCTATGCCGAGCTGTACCGCATGGGCGCCATCACCAAGCCGGACGACATTGCGCAGGCCATGGAGCGCATTGAGAAAGAGGCCATCCGCATGGGCGGTCTCGTCGAAGATCTGCTCGAGTTGGCCCGCATTGACGAAACCAAGCCCCTGCAGCTCACTGAGGTCGACCTGTTGCCGCTGGCAAACGATGCGGCGATGGATGCCCGCGCCTCCGCTGGCCGCATCGTGAACGTCATCAACACCAACCCCTCAATCGACGCCCACCCCACCCTCAAGCCTGAACCCAGTACTGACACCAGTACTGACACCAGTACTGAACTGGGCACTGACACGAGCACTGACACGACGGTGATTGTGCTGCCCGAGAGTTCACACCCCTCGCCGAGCACCCCCGCCCGCGGCGTCGCTGCGTTGGCAACAGGCTCGATAGCGGCTGCTGGCGCGCGCCTGTCACGGCTTGCGTCACGCAAGAAGTCTGTTGCTGTGGCCAAAGCTGCGGCGCGCATCACTCAGGTGGTCGCCCCGCCGCCACAGGATCTCCATGCCGTTGTGATGGCAGAAGAGAACAAGCTTCGCCAGGTGCTCACCAACCTGGTCACTAACGCGTTGCGTTTTGCATCGCCAGAGACTCCGGTAGAGATCGGTGTCGGGGTTGACCGCGAGCGCCAGCTAGCTGTGCTGTCTGTTATCGACCATGGCGAGGGCATCCCGGAGCAGATTCGCGACAAAGTCTTCGAGCGATTCTGGCGAGCAGATAGCTCACGAAATCGCGAGACCGGCGGCAGCGGCCTCGGGCTCGCGATCGTCGCTGCGATCGTGCACGCACACAAGGGCACCGTTCACGCGCTCGAGACGCCCGGTGGCGGCGCGACCTTCCGGGTAGAGCTTCCCCTCCTCCCCAGCCAGCCTGACGCGCTTGAGGGCACCGAAGAGGATTAGTCTGCCTCGTGCGTTGCTGCTGCGACCTACCGTCGAGACATGACTCGATACCAAGTAGATAGCGACGCCGTTCTCAGCGCGACAGGAGCGGTGCAGAACTCCATCAGCAGGATCCAAGCAGAGGTTTCCGGGCTACATGGCCAGCTCACCAACCTTCAGGGGTCGTGGACCGGGCAAGCAGCGACCGCTTTCTCCACAGTGGTCACCGATTGGAAGGCGACCCAGCAGCGGGTTGAAGAAAACCTTGCGGCCATCAATCACGCGCTCACCCAGGCTGGCCAGCAGTATGCGGAGATTGAGGCAGCAAACGCTCGCCTCTTTGCCCGCTAGAGCAGCTGCGGCGGCGTCCGCAGCCCGCTAACGCCAGAATGGGCGCCTCCCGAAGGAGACGCCCATTCTGTGTACAGCGGTGAGGCTGTGTACAGCGTTTAACCTGTGTGCAGCGGTGAGACTTAGAAGTCCATGCCGCCTGACGGGTCACCCATGGGTGCCGCGCTCTTCTCAGGCTTGTCAGCAACAACAGCTTCAGTCGTGAGGAAGAGTCCCGCGATCGACGATGCATTGAGCAGCGCTGAGCGAGTTACCTTTACCGGGTCGTTGATGCCAGCAGCGAGCATGTCGACGTATTCGCCGGTTGCTGCGTTGAGGCCGTGACCGATGGGGAGGTTGCGAACCTTGTCAGCAACAACGCCAGGCTCCATACCGGCGTTGAGGGCGATCTGCTTGAGCGGTGCATCGATAGCAACGCGAACGATGTTCGCTCCGGTTGCTTCGTCGCCGACCAAGTCAGCCATTGCCTGGCTGTCGAACGCGATCTTGCCAGCCTGAATTAGGGCAACGCCACCACCGGCGACGATTCCCTCTTCAACAGCTGCCTTTGCGTTGCGAACTGCGTCCTCAATGCGGTGCTTGCGCTCCTTGAGTTCAACCTCAGTTGCCGCACCTGCCTTGATTACTGCAACACCACCGGCGAGCTTGGCGAGACGCTCCTGGAGCTTCTCACGGTCGTAGTCGCTGTCAGTGTTGTCGATCTCGGCACGGATCTGCTTGACGCGACCTGCAATCGCCTCTTCTTCACCAGCACCTTCGATGATCGTGGTCTCGTCCTTGGTGATAACGACCTTGCGGGCGCGACCGAGGAGTTCGAGAGTTGCGTTCTCAAGCTTGAGGCCGACCTCTTCTGAGATGACCTGTCCACCGGTGAGGATTGCAATGTCAGCGAGCTGAGCCTTGCGACGGTCGCCGAAACCGGGAGCCTTGACAGCTACCGACTTGAAGATGCCACGGATCTTGTTGACAACCAGAGTTGCAAGCGCTTCGCCGTCAACGTCTTCAGCAATGATGAGCAGCTGCTTGCCGCTCTGGATTACCTTGTCGACGATGGGGAGAAGATCCTTGATGTTCGAGATCTTGCCATTGACGATCAGAACGTAAGGGTCTTCGAAGACTGCTTCCTGACGCTCCTGGTCGGTGACGAAGTATGCCGAAAGGAATCCCTTGTCGAAGCGCATACCTTCGGTGAGCTCAAGCTCGGTGCCGAACGTGTTCGACTCCTCAACGGTGACAACACCTTCCTTGCCGACCTTGTCGATCGCCTCAGCGATAAGTGCACCGATCTCAGGGTCACCAGCAGAAATGGATGCGGTAGCCGCGATCTCTTCCTTGGTCTCGATCTCCTTGGAGCTAGCAATCAGCGCCTCGATGACCGAGTTGGTGGCCTTTTCGATACCGCGCTTGAGGCTGATGGGGTCTGCACCCGCAGCAACGTTGCGGAGGCCTTCGCGAACGAGAGCCTGCGCAAGAACAACAGATGTGGTTGTACCGTCTCCGGCAACGTCATCCGTCTTCTTTGCTACCTCTTTGACGAGCTCGGCACCGATCTTCTCGAAAGGATCGTCAAGCTCGATCTCCTTGGCGATGGATACACCATCGTTTGTGATTGTGGGAGCGCCCCACTTCTTCTCGAGAACAACGTTGCGACCGCGTGGGCCGAGCGTAACCTTCACGGCGTCGGCAAGAATGTTGAGGCCGCGCTCGAGGCCGCGACGGGCCTCTTCGTTAAAAGCAATGATCTTTGCCATGTGTATTTCTCGTCCCTCCCGGACGTCGTACAAGCGAATAAGTTGGCACTCGAACTATGCGAGTGCCAAGGTCAAAATTAGCACTCGACAGGGGCGAGTGCAAGACAGCCCAGCGCACTCCCGGGGTCGGCGGCGCGTCGGTTCCGCTGTGCGCGGACGTGGTTCTTTGCGGGCGGGGGTTGCTCCCCGTTCTGTGGCTAGGCGTTTGCCTTGCGGCAGTTTATTCGCCGCTGGGGAGGTAGTCGCTGCCGAGCACGATGGTGAGTTCTGCGGCTGGGAAGACGTCGGGTTCTACGAAGCGGATTTCTCCGACTCCAAGGGTGCTGACGAGGCCGGAGGCTACGTCTTCGTCGTCGGGGTTGCTGTAGTAAACGTAGGTGTCTTCGATGTCTCGGGCGGAGGCTGGTGCGGCGCTGCCCATTGGCCATCCGGCGGTGGTGAGTTCGTCGAACACGCTGGTTTGTAGTGCGCTTTCGGGGCTTCCGTTGAGCACGTCGATGGTGAGTGCTCGTTCGGGGTCGATTGTTGCTGGGTCGGTGAGGGGCTCGACTGTTTCGACGGGTTCGGGGGTGGAGACGGGTTCTGCGGGTGTTGCGAAGAAGGGGATGCCGAGGTCGTCATCCAGATATTGGCTGAGGGCGAAGAGTCCGCCGAAGACGAGCACACCGGTCGCGAGTAGTGCCCAGGCGAAGCCGATCCAGCCGCGTCCGCGTCGTTTGGGTCCACGGTGTGCGCCTACGCGTTCGACGTCGTCGGGTTGTTCGTCGAATCGATCTTTCGGGTAACTCGCCATTGCTTAGTCTGTCAATTCTTCGTTGTGGGGGTTGGCAGTGCGCACTGTGCGGTTGCGCATCCGGTTTTCTCGGTTGCGGCGCAGTCGGGAGACCAGCATTGGGTCGTATTTTACGGCGGCTGGTGCGTCAATTACGGCGTTAAGCATTTGATAGTAGCGTGCACTGGATACGTGAAACTGGGAGCTAATTGCTTCTTCTTTGGCGCCGACGTGTCTGGTCCATTCGCGTTCGAAGTCGAGGATCTGTGTCGCGTGTTCGGGCAGGCCTGTTGGGGCATGCGACGCGGATTCGGTTTCGGACACGGCAAGACCTCCCAGATTGTGGCAATTCTAGGACGCGGACCCTATGTGATTGCCTAACGACTCGGCTTAGCGGCGCAATCTGCGTTCGTGAAGGTTAGGATTGCCTTAGTACCCGATGTCTCTGATTGGCCTTCATGCGCATACAACTTTTCGCCACTGTTGTGGTGTTAGCTTGTGTCGCGCTTGTGGTTGGCGGATGCTCGACCGCGACGATCGCGGAGAGCCCGGCGGTTACGGTCACGGCTGATTCCTGTACTCCCCTAGCTCAGTTGGCGACTCTGAGCGATGCGAAGGATTACAGCGGGCTTGTTCGGGCGGCCCTCCCGTCATCCGGTATTTCTGCTCCGGATCCCGCGCCTGAGCAGTCGTTGCCGACGACGGTGATGTCGCACGATCTCAGCGGCGACACCTCCGTGACTGTCTCCTCGACCGATCGCGTGATCGCGATGGATATTTCGGGGTCGATTGCGGCAACTATTGCCGGCCTGGGTTTGCTCGACTCGTTGGTGGCGCGCGACATTTCGACGACGTTCGATGAGGCTGCTACGTTGCCCGTGATTACTTCGAGTGCGCACACAGTCAACAGCGAGGTGATTTTGGCGATGCGGCCGGATCTGATTCTGACGGATGGGTCGATTGGCCCCATCGATGTGGTGTTGCAGTTGCGTGATGCTGGCATTGCGGTGGTGTTCGTTGAAACGGATCCTTCGGTTGCTGGGGTTGCCGAGTTGGCGCGTCAGACGGCGACCGCTCTGGGCGTCCCCGCTGCCGGTGAGGTTCTTGGTGAGCACCTTCGTTCCGAGATTGAGGCGAAGATTACTGAGATTGCTGGCATTCTTCCGCGCGGGGATCGTCTACGCATGATGTTCGTCTACTTGCGCGGCACGTCGGGCGTCTACTATCTTTTTGGCCAGGAGTCGGGTTCAGATGTGCTGATCACTGCGCTTGGTGGTGTGGATGTCGCTGCCGAGATCGGTCTTGAGGGAATGCGTCCGATGACGGATGAGGCGATGGTCGCGGCGAACCCTGACCTCATTCTGGTGATGACTAACGGTCTCGCCAGTGTTGGCGGCGTGAGCGGGCTGCTCGAGGATCGCCCCGCGATTGCACTCACTGAGGCGGGCAAGAATCAGCGTTTTGTTGAGATGGATGACGGCGAGATTTTGAGTTTCGGCCCGCGTACCGTCACCGTGCTTGATGCTCTTGCGCGGGCGATTTACGCGCCCGCTTCTGGGTCGTAGGGAGGCTTTCGGCCGCGCCTACGAGCGACGAAGAACACGAGGCCGGCTGCGGCTGCGACCACCACAACTGTCAGCGCCACGACAGTGTTGCGCGCTAGCAAGGTAGTGAGCGCTGTGGGCGCTGGCATGCAGTCGCTGGTGGCGCCGAAGGTAACCGTAATGGGGTCGAGCTCTTCGCCTGCCGGGTAGGTTCCGAATGCGGCAGACCCGGCCTCGGTGAGGGTCGCGGGTGCAGCAGCAAGTGTTGCGGTGCCACCGGCGACGGTGAGACCAGAGGTGTCGATGTCGGCAAACTCGACACCGGTCTCGTCTACGGGAGTTCCGTCTTGAGTGGTGCCCGAGACGTCGAAGATGAGGTGGCCGGTTGTGCTGCCGTCGAAGCGCAGTTCAAGCGCGCTGAGGGTAGTGTCGAGAATTCCGTCGTGACCCATGAAGCGCAGGCTTCCGTCGAAGGCGAGAGTGCCGTTACCGGCGTCGAGCTGACCTGAGCCGGCGTTCCACCCGAAGTTGGGGGTCTCGTAGGTGGCGCCGTCGCTCACTGCCCATTCGCCGTTGGCGATGGTGCCGCTGATGTATGACCGAAGCGATTCTTTGACGCCCCAGGTGATGGCGGCATCCGAGATTTCGCAGGTCGAGCCGGCGGCGAGGGTCACGTCGGCTGTCGCAGAACGGGCGGCCGCGGCATCCGGTTCCGCAGCATTGCCGACCATCGGCGTAAGCGCGATGACGACGGCAGTGACGATGAGCGCTGCGGGCCCGAGTACGCAGACGTTGAGTCCTCGCACTACTGGGCCGCGCGATACATGGACTGGTGCATGATGGTGGCCTCTTCATAGAGGTCGCCGAATGATACGAATCCGAACTTCAGGTAGAGCGGAACGATGTATTCCTGCGCGTGCAGCATCATCGCTTCTCTACTGAAGTCTTCGACGATGCGCTTCATGATGATCTGGGCAAGGCCTTCGCCACGGTGATCTTCACGCACAACAACACGGCCGATGACGCGGTGGCCATCAAGATATTCGGCGGTTTCGTTGTAGAGAACGCGGATGTAGGCGGCGACACCGAGCTCGTCGGCGATCCAATAATGACCGGTAGCGTCTTCTTGATCGCGGTTGTCGAGTTCTTCTTCGTCGACTTTTTGCTCAACAAAAAATACGTCTGTGCGCAGTTTCATGATCGAGTAGAGCTCGGTTGTTGTTAATTCGCCCCAAGACTTGGCGATCACGGAATCATTCAGCACACAGTCGAGTTTAATGTACTGGGAAGCGAAAGCTGACGAACAAGGAGACCACTATGGCTTACAAGGTAAATAAGACTGACGAGCAGTGGCGCGAAGAGCTCGGGCTCAAGTATTCGGTACTGCGCGAAGCTGGCACGGATCGCCCCTGGTCTGGCGCGCTTCTCGACGAAAAGCGTGAAGGTACGTACCGCTGTGGTGCGTGCAGCGCTGAACTCTTTAAGAGCGGAACGAAGTTTGATTCCGGTTCGGGTTGGCCAAGCTTCTATGAAGCGATCAACCCGGATGCCGTGGAGCTTCGCAAAGACAGTTCGCTGGGCATGGTGCGCACCGAAGTTCTCTGCGCAACCTGTGGCTCGCACTTGGGTCACCTCTTTGATGACGCGTACCAGACCCCGACAGGCGACCGCTTTTGCTTGAACTCGAGCTCGCTGGAGTTCGACGAAGAGAACTAGTTTGACCGCTACTTCGACGGTCAGCGCCGCCCCACCCCGCACAGATCGGGCGGCGCGACCGTTGATGCTAGACGAGCATCCCCAGAGGGTTCTCGATGTGTCCAACGAACGCGGCGAGCCACTGTGCGGCGAGCGCCCCATCCAACACTCGATGGTCTGCAGAGAGTGTCACGGTCATGACTGTTCCGACTTCGATTTCTCCGTCGACCACTACGGGCTGTTGACGCGCAAGTCCGACAGCGAGGATGGCCGCCTGCGGCGGGTTGATGATCGCGGAGAACTCCGTGACGCCGTACATGCCAAGGTTGCTGACGGCGAAGCTGCCGCCCTCAAGCTCGTGTTGCTTGAGTTGACCAGCCTTGGCTCGTCCGGCCAAATCTGCGACACTGCGAGTGATCTCGGTCAGAGTTTGGCGCTCAACTGATCGCAGGACCGGAGTGACCAATCCGCGGTCAATCGCTACAGCGACTGACATATCAACGGTCGAATAGCGCGTTATCGCGCTTTCCCCCCACGTGGCGTTGGCTTCTGGCACATCGATGAACGCCATCGCCGATGCCTTGAGCACGAAATCGTTAATGGAGACCTTGACGGATGCGGATTCGTTGACTTCTTTGCGCAGCGCGACGAGTCGATCTACGCGGCAGTCGGCGACGAGGTAGAAGTGCGGCACCGTCGACTTACTTTCGGTGAGCCGGCGGGCGATCGCTTTACGCATCCCCGTGTGTGGCACTTCGGTCGTAGTGCCGCCTGTGGACTCCACCGGCGCGACTGCCGCTGCCGGGGTGGGCTCGGGAGTCGACGCGGGTGCCGCCGCAGTTGCCTGCTCGGGAGCGCTGAGTCCCTCGAGGTCTCGTCGAACGATGCGGCCGCCAGGGCCTGATCCGGCGACACCGCTGAGGTCGAGGCCTTGCTCTTTGACGAGACGGCGCACGAGGGGGCTGATGAATCTTCTGCTCTGGTCTGCCGGCTCGGCTGCTGGTGAACTTGCATCAGAAGCAGAGGACTCCGATGCGTCGCTGGCACCCGCTTGGCTGGCGTGGGGAGGGATAGCTTCTGTCGAGCCTTGCCCCCCTGGACCGTCGAGCTCAGCATGATCAGTACCCTCCCCCTCCGCACCGACAAGCAGAATTGGATCACCGACGCGGACGTCTTGTCCCTCTGCCACCACAAGCTTCAGCACTGTGCCGTCGACCTCAGAGGCGTACTCAACGTTCGCCTTCTCGGTTTCCACTTCGGCAAGGGGCATTCCCACAGTGATCGCCTGACCAACGGTGACCATCCACGTTTGAATTGCGGCCTCCGTGGTGCCCGCAAGCACCTCAGGCATCCGTACGACTGTAGACATCAGTTTCCACCCATTCCGCGGCGTACCCGTTCGAGACCGGCGACGACTTCTTCTGTGCGCGCGATTGCCGCGCGTTCAAGTACACGGGAGATGCTGGGGCTTGCTTCGCCGCCAGTTACCCGCTCGATGGGCTGGTCGAGCCAGTCGAAGAACCGGCGCTGCAGCTCGTCGGCAAGCCACCCGCCGTACGACGTTCCCTGAGCACCCTGCTCGACGATCAGCACGCTGTTCGTCTTCTTGATGCTGTCGCCAAGCGTTTCCCAGTCGATCGACGCACGATCTAACCAGCGCAGATCGATGACCTCGGCGTCGATTCCGGTCTGCTCGACTGCCTCGAGTGAATGGCGCACCATAGAGAGGTAGCTGATGACGGTTACATCGGAGCCTTCTCGTTTGATGCCCGCCTTTCCGAAAGGCAATTGGTAGTCGAGGTCACCGACGGGAATCTCTTCGGTCTGACCGTAAAGATCAACGTGCTCGATGACCAGCACCGGGTCTTGTAGCGCGAGCGCAGTGTTCATCAATCCGATGTAGTCCGAGGCAGACGATGGGGCAACGATGCGCCACCCCGGGCTGGTCGCAAAAATGCCTGCTGGGTCCATAAGGTGCTGTGAGCCATAGCCAGAACCCATGGCGACCTTGGTGCGAAGCACCAAGGGCACGGGGTTCACTCCGCCAAACATGTGGCGGGCTTTGCCGATCTGATTGAAGACCTGGTCGGCCGCGACCCACAGGAAGTCCGGGTACATGAATTCGACGACGGGGCGGAATCGGCCGTCCAACGCCATGCCTGCGGCAAGTCCGGTGAAAGCGTTCTCGCTGATGGGCGTGCCGAGAATACGGTCGGGGAACTTCGCGACAAGACCCTTCGTAGCGCCGTTCGTGCCGCCCTTGAGGCGGTGCACGTCCTCACCCATAACGACGATGCGGTCGTCTTCGGCCATGCGACGACCCATGACGGATGCGATGGCTTCGACAAATTTCACGGTTTCGGTTTCGCCGGTTGCGGTGATCGGCTCGAGCGTTCTAGCATCCGAAAGCTCGCTAGTGTCTCCGCGTACGCCGACATTGACGAAGTCGACGTCTGGCCACAGCTCGGGGCGAATTCTGCGCTTGCCAATTGATTCCGGGTCCGCCTCAAGTAACGGGGCGACTGCCGCGGTCATGGCCTTCTGCGACTGCTCGCGCACCGAGTCAACACCGGCTTGATCGATGAGCCCGCGGGCGATCATCTGCCGCGCAAGGAGCAGCAGCGGGTCACGCTCTCTCCACTCTGCCTCTTCCTGCTTTGAGCGATAGCCGAAGGCGCTTCCCGGGACCGAACCGTTCTGGTGGAAGAAGCGGTAAACCTCGGCTTCGATAATGGCAGGGCCCCCACCCGAGCGCATGACCTCTGCTGCCTGTTGCGTTGCGAGATGAACGGCGAGTGGATCCATTCCGTCTACCCGCCAGGACGGGATCGAGAAACCCTGGCCGCGCACCGACAGCCGGGTGTCGGCGACGCTTTCTGAAATGTTGGTCGCGACCGCATAGACGTTGTTCTCGATGAAGAAGCACACTGGCAGCTTCCAGGCTGCAGCGAGGTTCATCGATTCAAGCACAGAGCCGATCTGGCTGGCACCGTCTCCGAAGTAGTTGATAGTGAGGTCGGTGGTGTCGGAATGCATCTGCGCCCAGGCGTTGCCTGCCGCCATAGGTGCACCACCACCGACAATTGCATTGGTGCCGAGGGCTCCGGCTTCGAACCACTGGAGGTGCATCGAACCGCCTCGCCCAGCGCAATAGCCCTGCGAAAGTCCGAGGATTTCGGCGAGCGTGCGCTGAAGCACGGTTTGGATCGGCGCTGTGACCAGCGAACCGAGATCGAGGTTGCCGTCTGCGACGTGCGTGATTGCCTTGGCGAGGAACTGGTGGTGCCCGCGATGAGAGCCGTTGACCGCATCGCTTGAGCGGAGCCCGACGATGGAGCCTACTGCGCCGCCCTCTTGACCGATGCTGGAGTGGGCCGGGCCGTGAACCAGCTGCTCCCCCGCAAGCTCAAGCACCGTTTCTTCGAATGCGCGAATGAGGTGAAGCTCGCCGAGCATTGTTGCCAATAGGGCGGGATCCGCGGATTTCCAATCGGCTGCAGTCGTGGTGAGTTCCACCCAGGGTTGACCAGTTTCAAGACGTCGCTGTTTTGGCATGTCTGCCACGCTAGCGCAGTATTGAATCCAATCCAAGGGCGTTCTTCAGAAAAACCTCGAATTTGTTCGGCTAATCAGCCATAATGTATCCAATAACAACTGTGTGAGGGAGCGAGTATGAGCGCCGGACTACCGGGAATGCGGGGCATCGACCACATTGGGGTGACTGTGCCTGATCTAGATCAGGCGGAGCGGTTCTTTGTTGACGTGCTCGGCGCCGAACTCATCTACGCTCTTGGCGCTAAGCAGGCTGACGATGACTGGATGCAGGTAACGCTCGGAGTTCATCCGCGCACCATCATTCGCGAAATGCGGTTTCTGCGCCTCGGCAACGGCAGCAATCTCGAGCTGTTCAAATACGACTCCGCAGACGGCCAAGCCGACAACCCCCGCAACAGCGACATCGGCGGACATCACTTCGCCATCTACGTTGACGACCTCGACGGAGCCATCGAGTACCTGCGCACTCAGGGGGTAGAGCTCATGGGAGAACCGGTAGCAAGCGGCAAGCTGGCAGAGGGGCAGCGCTGGCAGTACTTTCGCAGTCCTTGGGGAATGCAGTTTGAGCTCGTCAGCTTTCCCGGAGGGAAAGCCTACGAGCAAAACTCTCCACGCCGACTCTGGCACCCTGCACGTCCGGCAGAATGAGAGCCATGTCAACCATTCAGCCCTCCACGCACGGCGGCGCGGGACTCCGCATTGCGGACGACCTGCGCACCGCCATCCTCGACGGTCAGTACGCGCCAGGCGCGCGGATTCGACAGGAAAATCTCGCCGACCGCTACGGTGCGAGCCGACTGCCTGTCCGTGAGGCGCTGCGCATGCTTGAAGGCGAAGGCCTCGTCAGACTCGTAGCAAATACCGGGGCCTGGGTGACTCACTTGAGCCTCGCGGACTGCGAGGAGATGTATCAAATTCGGGAGCGGATCGAACCGCTTCTCCTTCGCTACAACGTTCCGCTGCTCAGCGATTCTCAAATCGACCGCCTGGATGCCCTCGCCACTCACATGGAGCACGGCGACGACGTCGAACACTTTCTCGCCCTTGACCGCGAATTCCACCTCGGGTCATACGAAGCTGCCGAGACGACACTGCTCACAGATACAGTGCATCAACTTTGGAATCGCACCCAGCACTACCGCCGCGCGTTCATGCAGGCGTTCAGACCGAGCGACCGCAGTGTGCACCACGAACATCATCTTCTGGTTGCGGCGCTTCGACGTCGCGACGTCGACGAAGCAGAGCGCATTCTCGCTGCCCACATCCGGCGCACACGTTTTGAGCTCTCGCGGCATCCCGAAATCTTCGCGGACTGAACTTCGCGAGTCTTTACCCATCACCAAATTTTAGGAGCACCCCATGGCCATCGCCACGATAAATCCCGCAACGGGAGTCATCGAGAACACCTTCGAGCCGCACAATTCAGACGAGGTCGAGCGCAGAATCACCGCGGCCCAGAGCGCGTTCCTCGAGTTGAAATCCACTAGCTACGCGCAGCGCGGGCAGTGGATGCAGGCCGCTGCCGACCTGCTGGAGGCTGAAGTAGACGCGACTGCGCGGATGCTCACGATCGAGATGGGCAAGCCCATTGCCCAGTCGAAGGCTGAGGTGCTTAAGTGTGCCAAGAACATGCGGTTTTACGCCGACGAGTCCGAAGGATTCCTTGCCGAAGAGAAGCTCGCCGACCCGAGCTCGGTCAACGCGTCGAGCGCCTGGACTCGGTATGACCCTCTCGGCGTTGTCCTCGCAGTGATGCCGTGGAACTACCCGCTGTGGCAGGTCATTCGTTTCGCTGCGCCCGCCCTGATGGCTGGAAACACCGGGCTTCTCAAACACGCTTCGAACGTGCCACAGTCTGCGCTGTACCTAGACACGCTGTTCGAGCGCGCCGGGTTCCCCGCTGGCGCGTTCACGACTCTGCTGATCGGATCGGCAGAGGTCAAAGCAGTTCTGGAAGACCGCCGGGTGAAGGCTGTCACCCTGACCGGGTCAGAACCCGCCGGGCGATCTGTTGCGTCGATCGCAGGTGAACAGATCAAGAAGGCTGTACTGGAGCTCGGAGGTTCTGACCCATTCCTCGTCATGCCGTCGGCTGACGTGGATGCCGCGGCGACAATGGCCGTCAAGGCGCGAATCTCGAACAACGGCCAATCGTGCATCGCGGGTAAGCGCTTTATCGTGCACACGGATGTTTACGATGAGTTTGCTCGCGTGTTCAGCGCAAAGATGGCAGCTCTTGTCGTCGGAGACCCTCTCGACCCAGCAACCGAGATCGGTCCCATCGCGACAGAGTCTGGCCTCAACGACTTGGCAGAACTCGTCGATGACGCGGTAGCCCAAGGTGCTGAGGTGCTCACGGGCGGAAGCGCGCCAGATGGCCCCGGCTTCTATTACTCGCCGACAGTCTTAGCCGGCCTCACCGACGATATGCGCATCGTCATGGAGGAAACCTTTGGACCCGTCGCTTCGCTGTACCGGGCTGCAGATCGCGCCGACGCACTTGCAATCGCCAACCAAACCACGTTCGGCCTGTCTAGCGCCGTCTGGACCCAGGATTCCGAAGAGGAAGAGTGGTTCACTCGCAATCTCGACGCCGGCGCTGTGTTCATCAACGGCATGACGATCTCCTACCCGGAGTTGCCGTTCGGCGGCATCAAAGACTCCGGTTACGGTCGCGAACTTGCTGCGGCCGGAATCCGAGAATTCTGCAACCTGAAAACGGTCTGGAAGGCGTAACACCGCCCCCATTGAGCATGGCCCGCGTGCCGATAGTGCGGGCAATGCATCACAGCGACAGGAGTGAACGCCCATGGCAGGAATGAGAATCGCGGTGCTGGGCACCGGCGCGAACGGTGCATCGCTTGGTGCTGACATGATCCGCGCCGGGCTCGACGTGACGTTCATCGACCAGTGGCCCGCCAACGTTGAAGCTATGCGAGCCAGCGGGCTGACGGTGCATCTTCCCAACGGAATAAGCGAAATTACCCCGGTCACGGTCTACCATGTCTCTCAAGTCGCCGAGCTTCGCGAGCCCTTCGACCTAGTCTTCACCTCAGTGAAAACCTATGACACACGCTGGGCCACCGAGTTGATCAAGTCCCTCCTTCACGAGTCATCTTTAGTCGTCGGACTTCAGAACGGAATGACAATCGATGACATCGCAAACATCGTAGGCAGTGATCGGTCGGTGGGCGCAGTCCTCGGAATCGCGGCCAACATGGTCACCCCTGGAGTGGTCGTACGTCAGGTTTCACGGGACCAGACCTGGCTGACCATTGGATCCATGGATGGCGGTCGAACCCCCGCGCTCGAGGCCGCAGCCGCAGCACTTGGGCACGCTGGCAAGATTTCCATCTCCGACGACATCCGCGCTTCAAAATGGATGAAGCTCATCGCCAACATCCCCGAAATGCTTCCGTCGGCGATCCTCAACGTTCCACTCCTCGAAGCAAGCCGCATTCCGGGCGTACGAGCGGTGATGGATGCGGCGTCCCGTGAGGCCTATCGCACGGCGAAAGCACTCGGCATCGCGATAGTCCCGATCTTTGGGAAGACCGCCGAAGAGGTGCCTGATTCTGACCAGTACGGCATCGACCTGCTCGACGCCGTACTAGAGCGCTACTCGCTGCCGGATACCCGCGTGGCCGTACTTCAAGACTGGGACAAGGGTCGGCGCGCCGAACTCGACGCCTTCAGCGGTTATGTCGTCGCCCAGCAGCAGAAGCTCGGGACTCGTGCACCGGTCAACGAAGCGATCCTGCGAATTGCCGAACGCATCGAACGCGGAGAACTCGCACCCGACCCATCGAACGCCGCGCTCCTTATCGAGGCCGGTACGAACGCGCCATCCTGAATCGATCAGATCAGAGGAATCCCATATCCAGCGGCCGTGGAAAACGCGAGCAGAGCGACAACCATAAACCCCGATAGAAGGAGCAAACATGACTCGAATCGGATTCCTCGGACTCGGCATCATGGGCAACGCTATGGCTGGGCGACTCATCGCCACCGGTCACGAGGTGATCGTGTGGAATAGGTCGCCGGAGGCCGCCGACGTTCTCGTGGCGGCCGGCGCTGCACAGGCGGCTCCGCCCGCCGAGGCCCTCGCCGCACCTATCTCGTTGTCAATGTTCGCAAATGACGCAGCCGCAGAAGCAGTCTTGACACCCGAGGCCCTGACCGGTGTGTCCGGCCGCATCCACGTCAACATGGCCTCAATCAGCCCCGCCACAGCAGACCGCCTCGGCGACGTGCACCGCGGCGCGGGCGTGGACTACGTTGCCGCCCCGGTGCTGGGGCGGCCGCCAGTCGCCGCGGCAGGAGCGCTCAACATCATCGTCGCTGGCCCGGAGTCGGCGCTTAAAACTGTGAACCCCATCCTCGACGCCCTCGGTTCGCGGGTGTGGCAGTTCGGGGCGGAACCCCGCCGCGCCAACGCAACGAAAATCGCGGTCAACTTCACGATTCTCCATGCCCTCCAAGCGCTCGCCGAAGGCGTGACTCTCGTCGAGGCACACGACATCGATGCGAGTGACTTCGTTGACCTGCTGTCGGGCACGCTCTTTGCCGGAGTCGTTTACAGCGGCTACGGGCCTGTCATTGCAGAACGGCGCTACAGTCCCGCGCTGTTCGCCCTGCCGCTCGGGCTCAAGGATCTCGGCCTTGCCGAGGACCTCGCCGCCGAAGGCGGCGTGGTCCTGCCTACGGCGGCGATTCTTCGCGATCGTTTCGAGCGCGCGCAGGCGGATCCGACCTTGGCTGACCTCGATTGGGCGGCCGTCGCAGAAGTTACGCGTCGTCCGGATCACGATCTTCACACAGGCGAACAGCCGGTCGAGAAGATTTAACACCGACCACACTAATGAAGCGCCCTGGCCAGTGGCCTGAGCGCTTCATCATTGTGCGTGGTTATGTGCTTACTGGATGACCATTCCGCCGTCAATCATGAGCAGCTGCCCTGTCATGTAGTCACTGTCGGAACTCACGAGGAATCCCGCAGTTCCCACGATGTCTTCCGGGTACGAGTAGCGCTTCATGAGGATCATGTTCTCCGCGATGTCATCCATGGACTGACCCGGCTTCTTGAACATGCCCATCTCGACCAGGTCCTTGTCCAACTGCGCCCAGAGTTCGGTGGCCACGACGCCCGGGCCGTAGCCATTGACGGTGATGTTGTGCTCTATAAGCGACTTGGCGCCGGCCTTTATAAGACCCAACACGGCGTGCTTGCTCGCCGTGTAGACCGTAACGTCGATGAACGCTTCGCGCGACAGGATCGAACCGACATTGACAATCTTGTAGGGGAAATCCTTCTTGCCCTGTGCCTTCATCTGCTTGGCGGCCTCCTGCATGCACACGAGGGTTCCCCATGCGTTGACATCCATGATGCGCTGCCAGTTTTCCTCGGTGATGTCGAGGAAGAACAGGGGCTTGTTGATACCCGCGTTGTTGAGCAAAACGTTGATGCTGCCAAATTCCTTGACGGTGTGTGCAACTGCTGCAGCGGCATCCTTACGCTTCGTCACGTCGAGTTTCACCGAGGTAGCAATTCCGCCTGCGTCGTTGATCTCCTTCGCAACGGCGGCGACACCTTCTTCATTGACGTCACCGAGACAAACTTTCGCCCCCTGCGCGGCGCAGTATTTGCCAACGGCCGCGCCCATTCCCTGGGCTCCGCCCGTAATAAGAATGTTCTTGCCTACAAGTCGAGTGGTGTCCATGACTCTATTTACCTTCCAATGTGAATTCGTACATAGCTCAATAATTTATTTAGTACTTGTTTGCTACAAAAAGCTCTTGCGCTGGAAACTTGGTGAGCACCTGCACGCCCGTGCGGGTAACCACTACTTCCTCTTCAATGCGTGCCGCCGAAATGCCGTCAGAGGCGGGGCAGTAGGTCTCGAGAGCGAACACCATACCCGCCTCGATCTCAACCGGATTGGTCAGCGAGTTGAGTCGCGAAATGATCGGCCGCTCATGGAGGCCGAGCCCGAGGCCGTGGCCGAACTGCAGCCCAAAGCCTTCCATCTCATTTGCGATGCCAATATCGGTGGCTTTTGGCCACAACTTGGCGATCTCATCGGTGCCGACCCCTGCTCGTACGGTCTCGATCGCGGAATCCATCCACTCGCGTGCGCGTGAGTACGCGTCATGCTGAGCTGGCGTGGAGCTGCCAACGGAGAAGGTGCGGTAGTAGCAGGTGCGGTATCCATTGAACGAATGGATGATGTCGAAAAAGGCTTGATCGCCCGGGCGAATGATTCGGTCAGTGAAGTTGTGGGGGTGAGGGTTGCAGCGCTCGCCAGAGACGGCGTTGATGGCTTCGACCTGCTCCGAGCCCATCTCATAAAGTTTTTTGGATGCAAGAGCGACGATCTCATTCTCGCGAACGCCGGGGCGCAGCGCGTTGGCAATGTCGTCATAAACCCCATCGACCATGGCAGCAGCTTGGCTGAGCAACATGATCTCGTCGACGTTCTTGATCGCGCGCGCATCAAGCATCGACTGCTGGATGTCAACAACGGTGAGGCCCTGTGCCTGCATCTCAAAAAGAAAGGCCGGCTCGACGATGTCGACGCCTACGGGCATGCCTGCAACTCCTGCGTCGGCCAATAACCCCTTGATGGTGGTGACGGCTTCCTTCATGAGGCCTACGTCTGGGTGTACGGCGCCGCGAAGTCCGAGCATGCCGGCGTGGCTATGGCCTTCTGCCAACCAGGGAGAAAAGAGTGCGTGGTGCTTTGCCGCGGATCCAAAATCCCACAGATGCGGCTTGCCGTCACGGGTCAAGAGGGCGTACCTCGACATTTTGTCGCCGAGCGCGCCACCGATCCAGGTCTGGGTCGAGTAGCGGATGTTGTACTGGTCAAAGAAGAGGAAGGCGCCACAGTCGCTCGCTTCGAGCGACTGCATGCTGCGTGCGAGGCGATAGTTACGAAGTCGGTTGAAGTCGACGCGCTGTTCGAAGTCCACTGCCATGTGTCCATGCGCCGGAATCATCCGGTTATCGAAGTCCAACGCCGGCGATATCGGCTGGGTATCGAAGTTGTTAATCATGACTGTGTCTCCTGAAAGATGTGAATAAGTACTGGGCGTTGGCTGGGCAAGCGGTGCGCTCGCCCAACCAACGGCAGTTAGTTACAGCTGTGCTTAGCTACTGCGGTGGGTGGTTACCACTCAGGCGCGACAGCTGCATCGGAGGCGTTGTCCTCAGTGACCTTCACCGAAGGCATGAACAGGTTGTCTTCTACGGTCTCGCCTGTGAGCACGTTGTAGGCCAGAACGACAGCGTTCTCGCCGTCCCATGAGGACGACTGGAATACGGTGCCGTACAGGTCACCTGAAATCACGAGCGGATTGCCCAAGAAGGTGTTTCCGATGGAGGTGATGATCAGGCTGGAGGGATCGATACCACGAGCCTTGAGTGCATCGATCGCACCGGCGACCATTGTGTCGTCTGCTGCGTAAATTCCCTGAACGTTGTCCGCGCCCACTGATGTCAGCATTTCTGATGTCGCGATCTGTGAGTCATCCTTGTTCCAGTTACCTGGCTGCGAGGCCAAGATCGTGATATTGGTGCAGTTCTCGGCGATGTAGTCAGCGAAACCTTCGTGACGATTGATTGCCGTCGAGTTTCCGGTCAGACCATCGATCACGAGGATATTGGTGGGCGCGCCGTCGGCAGCGTCACACATCATCTCGGCTGAGGCAGCACCCTGGCCGTACGTGTCGGGGCCTGAGTAGCCTTGAATCAAGTCCTTGTCCTCGGGGTTTACGTCAGAGTTTGTGGCAGTGACGGGAATTCCCGCTGCTTTCGCAGCTTCAAGACACGGACGAACAGTGTCACCCACGGCGGGCCACAAGATGATCAGGTCGGGCGCGGCAGCGACTGCAACTTTGCAGTCACTTGCCTGCGTGTCAGCGTCGTACTGCGAGTTGGTGATCGTCAGGTCGATCCCCAGCTCGTCAGCCTTGGCCTGCATTGCTGGCAGGTAAGTGGTGCCGTACGGCTGGTCTGTTCCCTGGGGAAGGAGTGCGTAGACGTTGTAGCTGTCCGACGAGCCAGCTGACGGGTCAGCTTCCTCGGTTGCTGCACAACCAGAGAGCGCGAGCCCTGCAACCGCAAGCGCCGCTACTGCGGGGAAAAGGATGCGAAAACGTCGCATTTTCTGCCTCTTTCTGTTGAATGTGAATGCTTCTACTGGCCCGTCAGGGGTGACGAATCAGTGCTCAGGTTTGGGCCTGAGACTTTTCGCGACGCTGAAACCAGAATCGAATACTGGTTACGGCGACGCGAAGCTGGGTGGGGTCGGAGATGACCGCGATGAGGAGGATCGAGCCGATAAAGATGTCTTGAATGTCAACTTGCACGCCCGAGAACGTCAGTGCGACCTGGAGGATGCCGAGGGAGAATGCACCGATCAATGTGCCCAGAATCGACCCGCGTCCACCGGTGAGAACGACGCCACCAATGATTGCAGCGGCGAAGCTTGCCAGTAGTACGGAGGATCCTGCGGTCGGATCGGCCGCCGTGCGCTCAAGGGTGTTGATCACGCCAGCGAGGGCCGCAACAAATCCAGAAATCATAAATCCGGTGAAAATTCGACGGCGAACCGGAATTCCGGCATCGAATGCTGCCTGGCGGTTGCCTCCCACTGCGTAGAATTCCCGACCCGCGCGCACCTTGCTCAGGAAGATCTGAAGAGCAATGAACGTAACAATAAAGATCAGCACTCGAGGAGTGATTGGCCCGAGAAGCGCTGTTCCAAATGCGATTCCTGCCTCAATGTCGGCGATTCGCACGGGCTTCGCATCCGAGAGCACGAAAGCGAGGCCTCGAAGCGCAAACAACATTCCTAGTGTCGCGATGAATGAGTTGATTCCGACGTAGACGACGAAGAAAGCGTTGATTGTACCGATGAGAATGCCCGCCACCAGCGCGGCGAGTGTCCCGAGCCAGATGTTGGGGGCACTGGCCATGATCACGCCAGCTACCGCAAGCGTGCTGGCCACGCTGAGGTCGAGTTCCCCCATCAGGATGACCGCGGTGAGGCCAAGCGCCACCAGCCCGATCAAGGCGATACGACCGAGCGTGACTGAGTAGGCCGTGAATGTCGTCGGTTCCATGATGGCCACGAGGATGATCACGATTATCAGGAGGGCGACGCCGCGACCTTCAGTTCTCCGAGCGATGCCAATTTTTAGTTTGTTAACAACGCCGACGGTTTCTTTGCCAAGCCTCATGGGCTGTGTGTCGGTCACTTTTTCGTCACCTTTCGAGCGAGGGCATCAACAGAGACGGCGACCACAATGAGCGCACCGATAGCCATCTGTTGTAAGCCAAATCCAATACTGGATAGGACAAGGATGTTGGTGAGCACGCTGACGAAGATCACACCGAGGAGAGTTCGCAGCACACTCCCTTTGCCGCCGAACACGCTGGTGCCGCCGATGATGATCGCGGCGAGCGCTTGGAAGTCGTAGCCGTCGGACATTGTGGATACGGCCGTATTGGAGAACGCCGCAAGCACGAAGCCGGCAAGCATGGCAGATATCGCGGTAATCACGAACGCGCCGATGACGACCAATGGAGTATTGACTCCGGAGAGGCGAGTCGCTTCTTTGTTGGAGCCGAAGGACCTGACCACAAAACCGAAGTTGGTGCGGGTCAACACGAACCACAGAATCGCAGTGACCAGGATCAATACGATTGCCGAGAGCGGGACGGAGCCAATCTTGGCTTGGCCGAACGCGCGAACTGGCCCGTCCTCTGGCCCGAAGAAGATGCTGCCACCCGAGAGCCAACGCAGGATCCCAAGGCCAATGAATGTCGTCGACAACGTCACAATGACGGCGTTGGCCTTGAACACTCCGACTGCCACGCCGTTGACAACGCCATAGAGAACAGCGACGAACAACGCTACGGCAAACGCGAGGGGCAGTCCGTAGTCGTTGCTGACACCGATAAGGATAACGGCCGCCGTCGCCACTTGAGCCACGACGGAAAGGTCAAGGTAGTTGGCACTGATCACCACAAAGGTCATGCCCACAGCGACAATGCCGATTGGGGCCGCCCGATAGAAGACGTCAGTGATATTTATCACAGACGCGAACCCATTGACGAAGAAGACGCCGAACAGAATCAGTAACGCGGTGAACACGAATACTCCGCGCTCAGAAATCCACACCAACAGATTGAACTTGTTTTGCTTAATGCCAACTTCACCTATCGTCTCGATCGATTGCGTCGTCATTATGCACCCACCATCTTTTCGCCGGACGCCAGGGACATCACAGATTTTTCGTCCGCTTCGGCCCCGGAGAGTGTCCCCATTATTCGGCCGTCACGAATGACGTGAATCACGTCGGAGAGTTCAAGCAGTTCTGGCAGGTCAGAACTCACGACGAGCACTGCGGCGCCGGTGTCTGCGAGTTCACGAACCAGCCGATGAATCTCTGCCTTCGCGCCGACGTCAACGCCACGCGTTGGCTCATCGAGCACTATGAATTGCGGCTTTCGTCCCAGCCATTTTGCGATGGCGACCTTCTGCTGGTTTCCACCGCTGTATTCGCCGACGTTGCGTTCAATCTGCGGTGGCTTGAGCGCGACAGCCGTGGCAAGTGCGGTGACAAACGCAGTGGTCTTCTTCCTCAGCTGAACCCCAAAGACGGAAAGTTCACGACGATTGGGCAGCGCGATGTTGTCGGCAACGGTCATACTCAATGCCAGGCCATCGGTTCTGCGCTCTTCTGGCACGTAGCCAATTCCTGACCGCACAGCAACTTGGTAGCTGGTGATGTAGCGCGGGGCTCCATCTACTGTGATGAGTGCACTTCCGCCTGTTCGCGCATCGGCGCCAATGATTGCTCGCACGAGTTCTGTTCGTCCAGCACCGACGAGTCCGCCAAGCCCGACGATCTCACCCGATCGAACGTCAAGGTCAACCCCGTTTACGTTGTGTGCCCGGATTCCCCGTGCCGACAGGACGACTTCGCCGGGCGTTGCGTCTCGTCGCGAATCAAGATCTTGCTTGAGCTCCTTGCCCACCATGTTCTCGATTACCGCTCCAGGAGTGGTGTCTTCGATCCGCGTAACGTCCACGACCTGTCCATCGCGAAGAATCGTGACCACTTTGCAAATTCGGAAGACTTCAGGGATGCGATGTGAAATGTAGATAACCGCCATGCCCTTTGCTGCCAGGCGCTGCAACATGGCGAGGAGGTAATCCGTCTCTGCTGGAGTGAGAGTCGCAGTCGGTTCATCCAATATGAGCACCCGCGGCTTGCGCGCGACCGCGCGGGCGATCTCAACAAATTGTCGGAGCGAGACAGACAGTCGAGAGATCGACTCGTCGAGGTCGACTGAGACGCCGATCTCGTCGAGAGCCGCTGCGGCCGTGGCGCGAAGCTCTGCTGCGCGAATGAAACCGAACGATGTCGGTGTTGACCCCAAGAGGATGTTCTCGGCAACCGTCATCTCTGGGATGAGGCTGAGTTCTTGATGCACTAGGGCGATTCCTGCGTCGAGCGCTGACTTGGCTCCGCCGGTCAATGGAACACCATTCACCGACACGATGCCCTCGTCGGGAATCAAGATGCCCGCGAGCACGCGCATGAGCGTTGACTTGCCTGCGCCGTTCTCACCGACAACGGCATGGATCTCACCCGGGGCGACCAAAATGCTGACGTCATCGACCGCGAGAGCGCCACCGAACCGCTTAACGATTCCGTTCGCTTCGAGCGCGGGCGGGGAGTTGTCAATCGTCACTGCGGTCAACCTCCATTGGTTGAGTGAACTTGGGTGTGAAGCCAAGTGTAAACACACACAGCACACTTTGTCGATGCAAGCGAGAATCTTGCGCTAAAGGTCTCGTTCACGCACGATATCGCGTGCTATTTGCCCAACTGTGTGCATATTGTTCTGCTAGAGAGAACGAACATGTTGCCAGGTGGTATCGAGTAAGGCCTGGGATCGACTGCTATAGACCGTGGTGGTAGCCGTCGGATTCGGTCTTCGAACCAAACGGGTCCTGCGGCCCAACCGCATCCAACACGAACCAGACCGCGACGACGGGCGTCGCGCGGCTATTCCAGAAACGGTGAGGAGTGCTGGAGTCGAAGGCAATCGAATCGCCTGGATGCATCTCAGCCACCCCAAACCCCACTTGAGCGTTCAGCGATCCAGAAATGATGATGCCGTATTCGCGACCGTTGTGACGAATGAAGTCGGTTGGTGGTTCACTACCTGGCGCAGCTTCGTAGATGACTTCAATGAACTCTGTTCCGACCTCGGGTTTAGCGGTAAGCCGCTCCCACCGCGGGCCTGAGTGCAAGTTGATTGTTGGCCGCGACGCCCCACGGAGGACAATGCCGGCTTGGTCTAACGGCGTCTCAGATGAGGTTACCGTCGACCCGTCACCGAGCACTTCAAGATCGCCACCGCCCGACAGTACCTCCCCGAAGAGACTGTCCATGGATATGCCGAGCACACTCACAACGTTGTAGAGCGTTCGTACGCTGAAAGAGGCCAACCCGCGTTCTACTTGAGAAACGTGGCTTGCTGAAACCCCAATACGGCGCGAGAGCTCGCGGACGCTCATACCAGCGGATTCGCGGGCCAACCGGATTCGTTCACCGGCAGCTGACCAGTCGCTATCGGTCTCGTTGTCGGCCACTTCTGATCATCTCCTACATTGTTCACTCTCAGCCACCACACTGTTGAGGGCAGAAGAGAACTCTACGATTTTGTTCTCTACTGAAGAACAATAGACCACACATCCGCGAATTTTCCTGTGTGCCCAGTCCAAAATTAGCGTGTTCCCGGCGCAGCACCTATCCCACCGGAATCCTTGGTGTGCACTGGCAGAGCACACGACAACCGGCTGAGCTGCAGTTGGGCGAGAGAGTCAGCGACGATTGCAGCGAGAATTCCGACCGGTGCATGACGGCAACTTTTGGGGCTGGTTGGGAGCACAGGCTAGTCATGCCTAAAATAGGACGTTGGTCCAAGCCTCCTTAGCTCAGCTGGCTAGAGCACCGCTCTTGTAAAGCGGGGGTCGTCGGTTCGAATCCGACAGGAGGCCCAGCAAATATGTCGAGGGCCGTCGGGGATGTTAAAACCCTAGCGGCCCTCGACATTGCCGTTTAACCTGCCCCGGGGCTGTGATCATTTCCTAGGAAATATTCTTCGCAACCACTACGGTGGTGCTATCGATTCCAGTTCATCAGCACAACACGATTCTTCAGAGCCGAAGTCGATTACGTTCTTGTAGGCGTTTGGCCTGCAAGATCGGCCTGTTTCACTACACAACTTTGGGGGAAGTTTCGTGTCAATAATTACTACTTTGGTAGGCAGCAAGATTGCTGCCGGTTTGATAGCAGGAGTTGTCGTCGTCGGTGGTGGTGGCGCAGGTGCTGCCGCATATGCAAATGTGCTGCCGACGCCGATACAGGAGGCAGCTCACGATCTGATCGGTGCTCCGGCTCCTGAGGCAATCGCCACAGAAACTGAAACTACTGACCCGGTATCCGACGACACCGCCTCAGATGAAACTGTCAAGCCCCGAGTTTTTTAGAGGCTCGTTTAGACCCGTTCCATCTCTCTGATGGCGGGCAGGTTTGAATAGAAGTTGGTCTCGGCCTCGACCGGGGGAATATGACCGATCTCGCCGTGGAGCCGGCGATGGTTGTACCAATCGATGTATTCCGCGACCGCGATCTCGAGATCGTCGATCCCTCTCCATGGGCCACGGTTGCGGATCAGTTCGGCTTTGAAGAGCGAGTTCAACGCCTCGGCCATCGCGTTGTCGTAGCTGTCACCTTTGGACCCGACCGAGGCGACGGCTTCTGCCTCGGCGAGACGATCGGTGTAGCGCACGGCTCGATATTGCACTCCGCGATCGGAGTGATGTACTAACTGAGACAGGTCCCGGCTGGCCCGCTGGCGGGTCCAGATGCCCATCTCGAGGGCGTCGAGGGCGAGCTCGGTATGCATGGTCGTGGACAGTTGCCAGCCCACGATACGGCGGGAGAAGACGTCCAAGACGAACGCCGCGTAGACCCAGCCAGAGAACGCTTGAATTCCAGCAGTCGTCGCAACACTAGCGGCGAGGAGTCGAGATGCCGGCGAGGAAGTATACGGAGCAGCAGCAGGTCGCGTTCATGGCGGTGATCGATCGGGGTGGGTCAGTCCGGTCGGCGGCGGCGAAGGTTGGGGTGCACCCGGACGCGGGTTACAAGTGGATGAAGCAGGCCGGGCTGTCGACTTCGCGGTCCGCGCAGCGGCGGTTCACGGCTGAGGAGAAGTCCGCGTTTCTTCGTCGGCTGGTGGAGGTCGGCAACGTGTCGAGAGTCGCTCGGGAGTTGGGCATCAATCGGGTTACCGGTTACGCCTGGGCACATAGAGCAGGCATCTTCACCTCGGACGCCGTAGACGTAAAGCGGCGCGAGTTCTTCCGGCTGCGAGGCGAGGGAGTCTCCCGGCGCGACGCAGCGAAGCGGCTGGGAATAGAGAGTCATCAGGCGTCCGACTGGGATAAAGGCATTCGGGTGTTCTCTAAGGGGCGTGTCCTCGCCGATGGCCGCGTGGTGCTTTACCGTCAGGACGAGATACTTGCGAACGTGAGAAGACCGAGAACAGCTTGGATTCAAGGCGAGCGGGTGGCCCTCGACAAGGTTGAGAAGATCATCCATTCCCGTTACTTGAGCGTGCTCGAGCGGGAGCAGATCAAAGACCTGCAGCTGGCAGGACTATCAATTAGGCAGATAGCTATCGAGTTAGGTCGGGCGCCATCGACGATCAGTCGCGAGCTGCAGCGCAACACCGTCGGGCGCCGCGGCTACCTTCCGCACACCGCGCACCGGACCTCGGTGAAACGTCGCGAGAGGCCCCGCGAGGCTCGGCTGAAGGCCCCGGGTCCACTCCGGAACTATGTCCAGGCAAAGCTTGCGAAACGGTGGTCGCCCGAGCAGATCAGCAACCGTCTTCGACGAGACTTTCCCCATGACCCGGAGATGCGCGTGAGCGTCGAGACTATCTACCAAGCCATATACATCCACGCCCGAGGAGAGCTCACCAACGAACTCAACGGGCTGCGTCGCGGTCGCCGCAGACGGAAACCCCGGAAAGATCCGTCCAACCGCACCAGCAGGTTCACCGACACGATGACGCCTCTGTCCGAACGCCCCGCCGAGGTCGAGGACCGCACCATACCGGGACATTGGGAGGGAGATCTCATCGTCGGCACCGGCAACGGATCCGCNCGCCGACGCGGTCAAGGACAGCATCATCGTTGCCCTCGCCGATCTGCCCACGCAGTTGCGACGCTCTCTGACTTGGGATCAGGGGTCCGAGATGAGTGCACACCGGAGCTTCACCCTGGCAACGAACATGGTCGTCTATTTTTGCGAGCCTGCATCGCCCTGGCAACGCGGCACGAACGAGAACACAAACGGACTGCTGCGCCAATACCTGCCCAGGCGCAGCGACCTTCGCACCTTCTCCCTCGGCGACCTCACCACGATCGCTGCCGAACTCAACGGCCGGCCACGGAAAACCCTCAACTGGGACACACCCGCCGAGCGACTTAATGCTTTACTAAATCCTGCGTAAATCACACCGTTGCGACGACTGCTGGAATTCAAGACGTGCGAATATACGTAATGTCGGCCACCCAGAGGCAGTCCGGTGCCGGTGCGGTGAAGCGCCGGTCGACGAGATCACCAGGGCGCTCACTGAACGGCCCAGGAACGGTTGTCCGTGGCCCCTTGCGCCGCGAGACGCCCCGTAATCCCTCGCGACGCATCAACCGCTCGACCGTGCACCGAGCGACCGGGTGGCCGTCTCGCTTCAGCTGCGCATGCACCTTCCGGGCACCATAGACGCCGTAGTTCTTCCTGTGCACGGTGTGGATCTTCACCGCGGTCTCCTCGTCACTGACGGCGCGTTTTGAGGGCGGCCTGTTCCGGGCTGCGTAATAGGTTTGCGGGGCGATCGGCAGTTGGCTGCAGATCGGCTCGACCCCGAATTCGTCCTTGTTCGCATCGATGTAATCGATCATCGGTTGTGTGGGCGGTCGAGCTCCGCCGCGAAGAAAGCCGACGCGCTCCGCAGGATCGCATTCGCTCGACGCAACTCGCGATTCTCCCTCTCAAGCTCGATCAGCCGGGCCGCGTCATCGGTGGTCGTTCCTGGCCGGGTACCGCTATCAATCTCCGAGCGTTGGACCCAGCCTCGCAGCGTGTCCGGCGGGATACCGAGCTGCTGGCCGATACGCGAGCATGCACCGCGGTCACCGCCGGGACCACCACGCGCCTCGATCACGAGCCGGACCGCGCGCTCTTTCAGCTCGGTCGGATACTTCTTCATTACTGGCATTTGGTTCTCAACCTTTCAGGTGATCAAGAACCTCCATTAAACCCGGGGCGCAACAAACAGTCTCGGATGACACCGATGCTGCTGAGTCATCCACCTCTTACCGCTCAATCGGACCCGACGTCACCGGTTCTGCCGCATACGGGTTGTGCAATGCCTTCTCTCACGGCGGTCTCGGGGCGAACTCGACTCCGTACGCAAACTTCGTCATCGCAGCAGATGGAGCCGACAACATTGCCGGCTATTGCGCGGAGGTGACCAAGCCCGGTAGATCCGACAAACATGACTCCGTCGAATCAGACGCAGACGGCGACGGCGACGGCGACGGCGACGGCGCTGAAACGGACCAGGACAAGAAGACCAAGGCTGAGGTCAGCGCAAAGAAAGCCGCTAAAACTGCGGAAAAGGACGCTCGCAAGTCGAACAAGTCCTCGTCGAAGGGTCGCCCCTAGCGACGAGGCCCGGTCAGCTACGTCGGGTCGACCATCACCTTGAGGGCGGTGCGGTTATCCATCGCGGTGTAGCCGTCGGGGGTTTGTTCGAGCTTCACGGTCTGGTCGAAGACGAGGCCCGGGTTCACGGTTCCGTCGAGCACTGCGGGCAGTAGCTGTTCGATGTAGGCGCGAGCGGGAGCCACACCACCGGTGAGGGTGACGTTTTTGCCGAACAGGCTGCGGCGTCCAACGGGGGCTTCTTCATACTGCGGAACGCCCACGCGGCTGATTACGCCGCCGGCACGAACAACGCCGAGTGCTTGCTCGTAGGCGGGCATGAAGCCGACAGCTTCGAGCACGGCATGGCTTCCGGTGCCGCCAGTGAGTTCGCGAACCTTGGCGATACCTTCGTCGCCTCGCTCAGCTACGACATCCGTCGCACCGAACGTGAGTCCCAGATCGGTGCGAGCCTTGTGGCGACCCATGAGGATGATGCGCTCGGCACCCATCTGCTTGGCCGAGAGAACGGCGAGCAGGCCGACAGCGCCATCGCCGATGACGGTGACGGTTTGGCCGGGAGCAACTTGTGCTTTGTGGGCGGCGTGCCATCCCGTCGCGTACACGTCTGAGAGCGAGAGGAGCCCCGCATACTGCGACTCGTCAATCGTGCCAGGGACTTTTACAAGGGTGCCGTCGGCGTAAGGCACGCGCACTGCTTCGGCCTGGCCGCCCGTGATGCCACCGTTGCCCCAGTAGCCACCATGGATGCACGAGGTCTGCAGACCTTCGAGGCAGAATTCGCAGGTGCCATCCGAAAAAGCGAACGGGGCAATTACGAAATCGCCCACCTTGACCGTAGAGACATCGTTGCCGATTTCTTCGACGGTTCCGATGAACTCGTGCCCGATCGGGCGAGCATCCGCATCCGCCGGCATTGAATGGAACGGGTGCAGATCGCTGCCGCACACGCACGCACGCGTAATGCGCACAACCCCATCGGTGCTCTCGATGAGCTTGGGGTCAGGGGCAGTGATCACGCGGACATCGCCGGCGCCGTAAATGTAGGTAGCTCGCATGAGTCTATTCAACGCCTGAAAACGTTCAGCGGCGAATCAGTTGGCGTTCAGGTGGCAGGGCTAGGTGGTTGGTCGCCCTGGCTTCGCATGGCACCCCATAGTAGATAAATATATCGGATTAGATATAATCAAGATGGAGGTCGTCATGACTGCATCAACATTGCTTCGCGCATCCCGTCGCGCAAGCGGCGTCACACAGGGTGACCTTGCCCTGCGCTCACGCATCAGCCAGCCCAATGTCTCTTCGATCGAGAACGGTAAACGCATCCCGACTGTTGAGACTCTGGAACGCCTGCTCCGCCAAACTGGGCACCGCCTCATCGCGGTCTCAGCATCCGGTGTTGATGCAACCGAAACCGCAGAACGCATCGCCACAGCGACCTCTCGCGACTCCGCACTTCGTGCGTTCCTTGATTTTTCTGACAGCCTCGCAAACACGACTGACATTGATCGCATCGTGCTCACTGTCACCGAGCCGCCCTCCACCGGATATCCGTCGTGGGATGCTGCGCTTGCTGCGCTGGTCGACTACTGGCTCAGCCAGGCCACGCTGCCCGCACCCGTCTGGATCAGTTCACCATCACGTTTTCTCGATGCGCCTGACTCGCCCCAGCTCGGCAAATACGACCTAGCGCCCGAGGTTGCGAAGGTTCCCACCGAGTTCCTCCGCCGAAATGTCTTGCTTGAGCTCTCAACTCTGACGAGCGTATGACGATGCAACTCGATCGCGACGACCTTATCGAGGGACTGCGCGACGTGGTTCGCGCCGTACACGAACAGAAGCTCTCGGGCGTCTCAATACGAATCGTTGGCGGCGCCGCACCAAGGCTTGTCCATTTCGACCGCGACACCACCGCCGACATCGACGCATGCATCCAACCGATGGGACAGTTGCAGCCGATCATCGCCGAAATCGCTGCCGTTCGCGGATGGCCAAGCGACTGGCTCAACAACAGCGCCGCAATCTTCATCCCGAACCTTGGTCAGACTGTCGACTGGGAACCTTTGTTCGATGACAGTAGCGTATCGATAGCGATAGCCCCGGTGGACGCACTCCTTGCGATGAAACTCGCTGCCGCAAGGCCTGGCCGAGACACCGAAGACGTTGCAAAGCTACTTGCCCTCAGCGGCACCGAAACCATCGCGGCGGCTGAGGAACTCTATGAGTCCTTCTACCCCGGCGACGCGCTTCCCGATCGAACAATTGGACTCCTAGATAAAATCTTCACTGTAGGGCTCCCGCCCAAACCTCTGACCCCAGAGATGCCCAACCTCGACTGAGCAATCGATCGCGCCAAAGCCACGAATAGTCATCCGGCAGAAAGGCAGAAATCGCATGGCCAGTTTTGCCGACAAACCCGTTCTCGATGTGACCATTGCCGAATGGACCGCTTTTCTCGAAGGCTCTCCCTCCGATGACGGCGTGCGCCTCAAGCTGCGCAAGAAACTGTCGAAGGCCACCGGCATGACGTGGCCAGAAGCGCTCGACGTTGCTCTCTGCTTTGGCTGGATTGACGGTCAAACCGCGCGCCTCGATGACGACTACACGCTCCAATCATTCACCCCGCGCCGCAAAAACAGCCCGTGGTCCCAAATCAATCGTGATCACGTTGCACACCTCATCGCCGCCGGCCAGATGCGACCGGGCGGTCAGGCCGAAATCGACCGCGCTAAAGCTGACGGCCGCTGGGATGCCGCCTACAGCCTGAAGAACATGACGACTCCCGCAGACCTTCAGGCCGCCCTCGACGCAAACCCCTCCTCGGCAACGTTTCATGCGGGCCTGAGCAAGAGCGTGCGCTTTCAAATCTACGGCCGCCTGACCGCCATCAAAACACCGTCAGTGCGGGCATCCCGCATTCGAGACATCGTCGAGAAGGGCGCGCAAGGCGAGCACCATTACGCGCAACCCAAGCCGCGACCTTAGTCAGCGATGGAGCCTCGGAGGAAAGCTCACACAGCGAGAGTCTGGATGCACAAGCTCTTGAGCTCTCCAATTTTTCGATCCCTTAGGACCGCTTGTCCCATTCGAAAGCACAATGATTGCCTTTAGCACTGTTCGGCTTGAACTCCCGCCTGTAGAGACAGCAGTGATTCCTTTGCAGAGCGCGAGGTTTAGCACCCGAAGCCAGCAGGTGACCGCCATTCCCGGATCGAATTCCGGAAGTTGACAACACCTGTTACACCTGTGACACTTATGACATGCGTCACCGACATTATTGTTGAACCGCCTCCGCGCCCAGCGCACCCAGCCGAAGATTACGACTTCGCCTTTTTATTTTCTCTCCGGAACGAGTATCCGATATGACTACCGTTATCCCTTCCACCGTACCCAAAAATGATCTCCAGAAGCTCGAAAAGCTCGCGACTAGTTTTCCCGATGGAGCCCTTAGAGTCGCGCTCGACACCATACATAACGACCTCGCCCGTGGCGAGACAGTCTTTGTCCTAGCAGATGACGAGGCTGTAACCCCCTCGAGGGCCGCTCAAATACTGGGCCTCAGTCGCACGCACCTTTACAAGGTGTTGGATTCTGGCGCTCTCGAATGGCATCCAGTCGGTGCACGAGATCGACGAATCCTTGTCAAGGATCTTCTCGCATACCGTGAACTTATGCGCGGAGCGCGCCGTCGAACCGCGACGGTTTTCGCCGGAGGCACGGCAGCAGACGACGAAGCTTTAGACGAAATGATCTAGCACCAGACAAACTTGAGTTTTGTTTGTAAACTAAGCGAGTGATCCGAGACCGCAGAGTAACGCTGCGGTGTATTTGTGAGGATTTGCATCAAGACTGGGTATCGCCGCAAGACCGGTCGGAGGCGATTAAGCTGCGCATTGCCGTCTCGGAACTGGTCGAAGGTCGGTGCAAGCCATCAACAGTCGCTCCCTTTCTTCGAAAGATTCCGCGACTAAACACGCTTGGGCACCCGCTCATCCGCGCGTTTGACGACCAGTTTTCCGGAAATGACGATGTCGCGACGCTGCGTGAATCCATAAGCTCGGTTGCGGACCGGGCTTGGTGGAAGCAAAAATTTTCTTCCCGCTGGCGGGGTGCCGCCACAATCGTGCTTCCCGCGGATCCGAAAGGCATTGAAACCGCTTGGCTTGGTGCTGCTGGATATCGTCGAGCAGGTTCGCCGGAAGATTTCTATGCCTGGTTCTCTCGGGAATGCGCCTCAGGTTCGGATAAGTTTCTTCCCGCCGAGGAAGACATTTCATTATTGGATGTAGATCTGAGAATTGCGCGCTTGGACGCTTGGAAAGCGCAACTGCATCTTTCGGTATTAGTTCTCCTGGCCAACTGTCTCGACGAGGAAGCCGCTGGACCTCTTATCGTCCTATCTCCGAAACCGAACACCGCAACGGAAACCGAACCGCTCGCTGAAGTCTCGCTGACGACAACGACTGTGGAAGAGGAAGGTGAAGTCGTTCGCGAACTCATCGTCGAAATTGTGCCTCTCAAACACACCAAGCTAACTGAACGAGCGATCGCGACGACGCTCGCTGCAATCGAACCTGATACGCACTCATGGACTACTGCCCCACTGAACGCTTCAGCTATGTCCCACTCAGTGCTAACGACCGAGGAAATGTATCAGCGTGCGTTCAACGCGCGCGAGTCTGGCAGCTCCGATCCCCACGAACTTCCCGGAGTACTACGGGTGGGCACTATCGCCCACTACACGGCTGCTACCTCGGTCACCCAAGCAACTATCGAGGGGGCGGCAGTTGAAGCGATGTGCGGACATTGGTTTGTCCCTATGCACGACCACGATCAGCTGGATATATGCGGGGGCTGCTCCGACGCGAGGAACAGGCTCCCCGAAGAGTGACGGACTTCAGTGTGCCTCTTTAAACCTTACACGGAGCAACTAGATTGGGCTCTTCGTGGCGCAATTAGTAGCCGTGCAGCTCCGCGATCCGCCGATCGAGATGCTGCTTCTCGGCACCGTTCGTGGCGAGTTCGCGCGCCCTAGCGAAGGCGGGAGCCGCAGCATCCACGTCACCCGAACTCACGAGAAGTTCGGCCTTCGTCGCCCAATACAAGTGGTACTCGTCGAGACCAGTCACGTCGTCGAGCAGCCGCAGCCCGACATCCGGTCCGTCAGCCATCGACACCGCGACAGCCCGATTTAGCGCCACAACGGGCGAGCCGGTCATCACCAGCAGCATCGAATAGGCGGATGCGATGGCTGGCCAATCCGTGTCGGCAGCCGTGCGGGCGGTGGCATGGTGCCGCGCAATCACGGCCTGGGTTTGAAACGGCCCCGGCCGCAGGCGAGCGAGCGCACTGTGCAGGAGTCCGTTAGCTTGCTCGATGAGTTCGCCATCCCAGCGAGTGCGGTCTTGCTGGTCGAGCAAGACGAGCTCGTCGCCGTTGAAGCGGGTGTCGTGGCGGGCGCGGGCGTAAAGCTCAAGTGCGAGCAGGCCTTCGACCTCGGGGTTGTTTGGCAGCAACTCGCGCGCCGTGATCGTGAGGCGAATCGCCTCCTCGACGAGATCGACGCGGGCACCCGAAACGCTACCCCGCGAGAGGTAGCCCTCATTGAAAATGAGGTAGAGAACCGTGAGCAGAGCATCCACTCGCAGTGAGAGGTCGGCCGGGATCGTGAGCGGGATTCCGGCATCCCGAATCTTGCGCTTAGCTCGCACCACCCGTTGAGCGAGTGTTTGCTCGGGCACCAGAAACGCTGCCGCAATCTCGGCGGTCGTGAGGCCACCGACCAAACGCAGCGTGAGCGCCACTTGAGTGTCCCGGTTTAACGCGGGGTGGCAACAGAGCAACAGCAGGCGAAGGTGTTCGTCGCTCGAATAAGCAGCATCGTCGATCATGTCGGGTGTCACCTCCTCGTCGTCAAGGTCATAGGGCAGCAGGTCAGGTGCCGCGCGCGCCAAACGTCGAGCGGCAGCAGCATCGCGTCGCACTCGGTCGACCGCACGATTGCGTGCCACCGTATACAGCCAAGCCGCCGGGATATCAGGAATGGTGGCCCAGTTCAGCGCCTCAACCAGCGCGTCCTGCACAGCATCGTCGGCCACATCAAGACCAAAACGGTGCGCGAGAAGAGCGAGCACATGCGCACTCTCCTCACGCGCCAGGCGGGTAACCGCCTCTGAGATGTCGAACACGCTACGCGGGCACCACCGGGCGCACCTCGAGTGAGCCAGCAGGAATCGGCACGGCCGCGGCGAGCGTGAGCGCCTCATCCAAATCCTTGGCTTCGACAATATAGAAGCCGCCCAGGTGTTCCTTCGTTTCAGCGAAAGGTCCATCAACGATGGTGTCGCCAGCATCGTTAGCGCGGCGGATGGTGGTCGCCGTCTCGGTGCCTTGAAGCTGCTCAGCTGCCACGAAGTGGCCGCCCTCTACGAGCTTGTTCTTGTACTCCATCCACGGCGCCATGAGCTCTTCAAATCCGGGATCTCCCGGGGCTGGAGCGTCGAACGGTTCTGAATGAATCAGGATCATGTACTGCATGTTTTTCTCCTTAGCCGATCAGTGAAGTGTGGCCACAAGGCCTACATCGAAGGACCTGATGTTGAGAACCGCACACTCGTTCCCCGCCATTATGGCCTCTTAGAGCGGGGATTTCCCTGCCCTCACTGACATGACGCAGCGCACGTGCCAGATCGACACGTGCGCTGGAAAAAACTTTTCGACTAGTTTCACGAATCCTCCGGGCGCACAAAAACGGGGACCCACACTCGGCGCGGATCCCCGTCAGCGTTGCTACAAAATTACGCAGTCGGAGGCGTGAGAACACCTTCGGATAGCCAGCACTCCCCTGCACAACGCAAAAGATGCCCCTGGCCATAAGACCGGGGGCACCCTTGGTTATGCGCTAACGCAACCTACGGGGTAGGTGTTGGCGTCGGCGTAGGGGTCGAGCTTTCGTTGAAGTCGCTGCCAGCAGCCTGAACTACGAAGGCTTGGAAAGCAGCGAGGTCATTTACAGCACCCTCGTACTTGAGCCCGTTGACGAGAACCGTGGGGGTTCCCGTGACCTGAGGCACGTCAGTGTTGGGGAGTGGCCCCGAAAGAGCGCGTGCCGTGGAGTTCTTAACCCACGACTTGAACGTCTCATCCTGTATGCACTCAGTGATGGCAGGAACGTTCTCAACGCCGGCTGTGTCGAGCAGGGCGATGAGGTCATCGTTGCTCAAACCGCTTGTGTTCTCTGCAGGTTGGACGCCTTCAGAGAGCAACAGCGTGTGGTAGCCGTAGAAATCATTAGGCGAGGAATCGGCAACACACGCGACAGCATTAACTGCACGCGAGGAATAGCGCTGGCCTTGCGAGAAACGGTCAAGAATCGTGATGGGGTGCACTTCGAGCGTTGCGGCACCGTTGTCGACGAGGCTCTCGATGTACTCAGCGTTAGTCGCTTCGAACGAGCCACAAATTGGGCACAGGTAGTCGACATAAATTTGGATGTCGAGAATGCCTGACTCCTCATCAGGAACGCTCGCGATGGGGTCGGCATCCGCTTCAAGGGCGTCAGTCGGTGTTGCGATGAAACCCTGGCTCAGCTGAACACCGTCGCTGGCAAAGTTCTTCGGGCCGGGGCCCACAGGCTGGTTCGAGTTCACGAGCACGAGCGCAATCACTGCGACGATCGCAATGAGTGCGAGACCTACGCCGCCTTGAAGGAACAGCTTGGTGCGGCGGTCTTTCTTCTTCTGCCCATCGCGCTGAACGCGGGCCTTTTCACGTGCCGCTTCTCGTCGCTCATTCTTGCTGAGTCGGCCATCGCCGGAGTTGCCGTTGCTCAATCGAACCTCATCTGCCGTATTTTTCGCTGTGTCGGGCACCAAAAATCACGGCGCACCCGTCGAATTCTAGGAGAAATCTCTGGGAATTGCCCAACTGGATCCTGAGACTGCGGCTTCTTCGGGCGATACCACTCGGTCATGTGACCCCTAAAAGAGTGCAATAATAACCCAACGCGGTTTCGACCGCTGTCCATTCACTAAGGATCGTCCGGCACGTACCTGCCGGTGAAGGAGAAAATACAACAATGGCGTCTGTAACTTTTGACAATGCAACCCGTCTCTACCCTGGGTCAACGATCCCGGCTGTAGACAAGCTAAATCTTCACGTTGAAGATGGCGAATTCCTCGTACTCGTCGGCCCATCGGGTTGCGGAAAGTCAACCAGCCTTCGCATGCTCGCCGGCCTCGAAGAGGTCAACGATGGCAGCATCCTCATCGGCGACCGTGACGTCACTGATGTTCCTCCGAAGGACCGCGACATTGCCATGGTCTTCCAGAACTACGCTCTCTACCCGCACATGACTGTTGCCGAGAACATGGGCTTCGCCCTCAAGATCGCTGGCATCAACAAGGAAGAGCGCGCAGCTCGCGTACTTGAGGCAGCAAAGCTGCTCGACCTCGAGCCTTACCTCGCCCGCAAGCCTAAAGCTCTCTCGGGTGGTCAGCGCCAACGTGTTGCGATGGGTCGTGCGATCGTTCGCCAGCCTCAGGTGTTCCTCATGGATGAGCCGCTCTCGAACCTGGACGCAAAGCTTCGTGTTCAGACCCGTACGCAGATCGCCAGCCTTCAGCGTCGACTCGGAGTCACCACGGTTTACGTGACTCACGACCAGACCGAAGCACTCACCATGGGTGACCGCATCGCAGTTCTCAAGGATGGCCTCCTCCAGCAGGTTGGTACCCCTCGTGACCTTTACGAAGCACCACAGAACATCTTCGTCGCTGGCTTTATCGGCAGCCCGGCAATGAACCTGTTTACCGTTGACATTGTCGACGGTGGCCTCCAGCTCGGCGATGCTGTGGTGCATGTTGACCGCGAGACGCTCGGTGAGACCGACGCAAAGACGGTAACCATCGGCGTTCGCCCAGAAGACGTTCTCGTTTCGACTTCCGGCAACGGACTTCCGGTTGAAGTTGATCTTGTTGAAGAGCTTGGCGCCGACGGCTACCTCTACGGTCACGCAGAGATCAAGGGCGAGCGAGTCGACATTGTTGCTCGCGTTGATGGCCGTTCACACCCGAACGCTGGCGACCAGGTATTCGTTACGCCTGAGCCTCACCACGTTCACGTCTTCGATATCGAGTCTGGCCTGCGCCTAACAAAAACTCCTGTCGTAGCGGGCTAACTTCCGCTTTACGATCGAGCCCGTCGACATCGAACACTGTTCGGATGTGTCGACGGGCTCGTTTCAGCTTAAGGAAACGTGAATGTCTGGTTCTGTCAACATCACCGCGGCCACTGTCGACCCCGCACTGCTGGACCTTCCGTGGGATCTGCCGCTCGAACTGTGGCCCGATGAGGCGATCGCGACTCTCCCGAAGGGCATCTCCCGCCATCTGGTGAGATTCGCCAACCTCAGCGGGTACATCGTTGCGATCAAAGAGACGTCAAGCGAGCTAGCCAAACGCGAATACGATCTGCTGCGCACACTTCAAAAGCTTGACGTGCCCTGCGTGGACCCGCTCGCCGTCATCACCAACCGCACAAGCGCAGACGGCGAAGAACTCAAGTCGGTGCTCGTTACCCGCCATTTGCGATTCTCGCTCCCCTACCGCGCTGTTTACTCGCAGAGTCTGCGACCGGAAACCGCTCGTCGCCTAGTCGATGCGCTCGCAGTGCTGCTCGTGCGCCTCCACATCGTCGGTTTCTTCTGGGGGGATGTATCGCTCTCCAACACTCTCTTTCGTCGGGATGCCGGCGCATTCGCTGCGTATCTGGTGGATGCCGAAACCGGTCAGCTCTATGACCGGCTGTCTAACGGCCAACGAGAGAATGATCTCGAGATTGCTCGTGTGAACATTGCAGGCGAGTTGCTCGACCTGCAGGCTGGCGGCCGACTCGATGAGGACATCGATCCCGTCGAGATCAGCAACGGAATCCTGGCCCAGTACCGCACCCTCTGGCAAGAGCTCACCGGATCCGAACGCTTCGATCATTCAGAGCGCTGGCGCATCAACCAGCGCGTTGAACGCCTCAACGCCCTCGGCTTTGACATTGAAGAGCTCGCAATCAAAACGGAAGACTCGGGCACTCGCGTGCGCATCCAACCCAAGGTGGTGGATGCCGGACACCACTCACGTCGCCTGCTGCGCCTCACCGGCCTTGACGCTCAAGAGAATCAGGCCCGCCGCCTGCTCAACGACATGGACTCGTACCGTGCTGCGTTCGACAAGCAAGACATGGATGAGGAGATGCTTGCTCACGAGTGGGCCGCTCGCGTCTTTGAGCCCGTGATCCGTGCCATCCCGAAGGCCCTGCGCGGAAAGCTTGAGCCTGCCGAGATCTTCCATCAACTGCTCGACCACCGACGCCAACTCGCGCAGGATTCAGGCCACGACATCCCGCTCGCTGAAGCCGTCGGCAGCTACGTCGAGAACGTACTGCAGTTTCGCCGAGACGAAGCGACCATGATTAACCCGCCAACGGGCGCGTTCACGTCGCCCATCACCATTCCGGGTGATGATCTGATCGATGACGAGGACGAGGACGATAGCGATGACTGGCGCCTTACCGTCTAGGCAGAGGCCACGTTAGTAGCGCGGTGCGGGCGGTTCGGCGCAGGCGGTTCGGTGCCTCTGATCCGACGCACTAAGAAAGCAACTGCTCGAGACCGCGACCCGTCACGTGTTCGAATACGAGATTCGTTTCGGTATGAGAAACCGCCGGATGACTCGCCAGGTACGTCAGCATGAAGTCGCGAAGCTCTGCCGCGCTGTGAGCGGCAACGTGCAGCAGGTAGTCATCTCCGCCACCGGTGTGGAAGAAGGCAAGCACACCAGGCCAGTTTGGCGCAGCGCTGCGGAAAGCGTCCACCTCTTCTCGCACATGTTTCACGAGTTTGATGGAGATGAGTGCTTGAACGCTCATTCCGAGTTTGGCGACATCGATGTCGGCGTGAAATCCACGCAAATAGCCGTCGTCGTGCAGTCGGCGCAACCGCTGCGACACGGTTGATTCGGCGACGCCTGCTCGTGCGGCGAGCGCTGACCCCGACATGCGGGCGTTAGCGGCCAAACTCGCCAAAATTGCGCGGTCAATCGAGTCGATCGGCAAAGTTTTCTGCTCAGTCACGGCGTCCTCCTTGACCGCAGCTTATGCGGAAAACATCACAATTAGTGAAGAAGCTACATGAGGAGTTGATTTGTGTCGAAGTTTCTGCTGATATCAGAGGATGCTGCCTCATGACATTCGTCTCGAAACCCTTGCTGTTCACGCGGGACTGGAGGGCGTTCACGAAAGTGGCCAACACGTGCCATCCATCGACCTCTCGACCACGAACCCGTTGCCCAACGTCGAAGACGGCGGCGACTCCTACGAAAACCTCGCCGGGGGCAACGCCATCGTCGACGGCCACTCTGCCGTCTACCAGCGTCTCTGGCAGCCGGGCGTAGCCCGCTTCGAAGACAGTCTCGCCGCGCTTGAGGGCGCAGAGGCTGCCGTCGCGTACGCTAGCGGTATGGCCGCACTCGCAGCGGTGCTCATCTCGATCGCATCCGCAGGTCACCCCCACGTTGTCGGCGTACGCCCGCTGTATGGCGGAACCGACCACGTGCTCGACAACGGACTGCTCGGCACCACCGTCACGTGGGCCGATGCCGACTCTGTTGCGGATGCTATCCAGGCGGATACCGGACTCGTCGTGATCGAGTCCCCCGCCAATCCCACGCTCGAGCTCGTCGACATCAAGAAGATCGTTGCGGCCGCCGGCGACGTTCCCGTGCTCGTCGACAACACCTTCGCGACCCCCGTTCTGCAGCGCCCCCTCGAGCTCGGTGCTGCCATGGTGCTTCACAGCGCAACCAAGTACCTCGGCGGCCACGGCGACGTCATGGGTGGCGTCATCGCAACCAGCGAAGAGCGCGCCAAGAGCCTGCGCAACGTGCGCGCCCTCACCGGTGGCGTGCTCCACCCCTTAGCCGCCTACCTCCTCCACCGTGGGCTGCGCACGCTGCCACTGCGCGTGCGGGCACAGCAGGAGACCGCTGGCGAACTTGCTCGTCGTCTTGACGGGCATCCTGCGCTCGCTCGCGTGCTCTATCCTGGTCTGCCCGGCCAGGACCCTGCGGGCCTCATCGGCACTCAGTCTGCGGGTGCCGGTTCGCTCATTGCTCTAGATCTGGCTGGCGGCTATGACGCTGCGGCGAAGTTCACCGAGTCAGTGAAGCTCATCACCCACGCAGTGTCGCTGGGCGGAATCGACACTCTCGTGCAGCATCCCGCATCGCTCACGCACCGCCCTGTTGCTTCTGAAGCGAAGCCGGGCGCGGGCATCGTTCGCATTTCGATCGGCCTTGAGCATGTTGAAGACCTCATGAACGACATCACCGCTGCGCTTGACGCAGCGACTGGCAAGTAGCCAACTCACGCTGTCTTGCGCGAAGCGAAGAGCCGCTGTCCCCTCGGGGAGAGCGGCTCTTCGCTTTATTCAGCTCGGGGCATAAGCCCCGGGACGGCAGTTACTTCTTTTTGCGTGCGGCTGCGCGCAACTTCGAGATTTCGTAGAGCGTGACGCTCGCAGCGATACCAGCATTAAGCGACTCGGTTGAGGCACTAATCGGGATCGAGACGATCGCATCACAGTTCTCGGTGACGAGTCGCGAGAGGCCCTTGCCTTCGCTACCGACAACGATCAACACGGGCTCTTTTGCTAGCGGCAGCGACGGGAGTGATACATCTCCGTCGCCATCAAGACCAAGCACGAACACGCCACGCTTCTTGTATTCCTTGATCATCTGTGTGAGGTTATTGGCCATCGCAACAGGGGTGCGTGCCGCAGCACCCGCCGAGGTCTTCCAGGCGGATGCCGTCATCCCCACCGAACGACGCTGCGGGACAATGACACCCTGACCACCAAACGCGGCGACCGATCGCACAATGGCGCCGAGGTTGCGCGGGTCAGTAATGCCGTCCAAAGCAACGAGCAGCGGAACCTGGCCGCGCGCCTCAACCTTGTCGAGCAGTTCCATGGGGTGCGCGTACTCATACGGCGGCACCTTGAGGGCGAACCCCTGATGCACGGAGTCGAACCCGGCGAGACGGTCAAGTTCTGGACGCATGACTTCGAGCACCGCAAGATTACGGGCCGTGGCCAATTTCAGGATCTCTTTGACGCGGTCATCGTATTCGATGCGCGCAGCCATGTAGAGAGTCTGTGCGGGAATCTTGGCGCGCAGTGCTTCGAGCACTGAGTTGCGGCCGGTGACCATCTCAGACTCGTCGGCAGACTTCGCTACGCGTGACTGGGTCGGACGGTTTGTGCGCTGTTGAGGAGCATCCGTTGGCTTGCCACCAGTGCGGCGCCCGCCGGCTGCTTCGTAACGGTCGGCAGCAGCCTTGCGCTTGCCTGCGGGGTGGTACGGGCGATCTACAGCTTTAGGGGTGGGCTTGCGACCTTCGAGAGCTTGCCGTCCCTGGCCTCCCGAGCCGACCTGGGGGCCCTTGCGGCCCTTGCGTACCGCTCCTGCGCGGGGTTTGTTAGCTGGGTTTTTCACGAGTGTTGCTCCTGTCGGAAGCGCCGAATATTCACGGCAAGCTCCAATGCGATCCGGTCGAGTCATCTTCTACAGTGATGCCCGCCGCTGATAGTTCATCACGGATTCGGTCGGCAACAGCAAAATCCTTCGCTGTGCGGGCCGTATTGCGATCCTCGATGAGCTTCTCAACCAGTGCTGATAGAGCAGCAACGGCTGGTTCTGAACGCTCAGAACCCCATCGTGGATCTAGTGGGTTGATACCCAAGACTTGTGCCATAGCGACTACTTGCGATCGCGCGGTGGCGACTGCCGCGAGATCTCCGTCGTCGAGCGCGGCATTACCTGCTCGAATTGTATCGTGAACAACTGCGAGGGCCTGCGGAACGGCAAGATCGTCATCCATTGCTTCGCCGAATGCTCCGGGAACCTCATTGGTGTTGGCAACGTCAAAGCGGGTGTCACGCAGGCGACGGGCGGCACGCTCGATGAACACCTCAAGGCGCTCGAATGCCGCCTCGGCCTCGTCAAGCGAACCGTCGGTGTAATCAATGGTCGAGCGGTAGTGGGCAGCACCGAGTAGGTAGCGCACCACGATGGGGCGGGCAGCATCTAAAAGGTCGCGCGCGAAGACGGAGTTGCCGAGTGACTTCGACATCTTCTGGCCATTCACATTGACCATGCCGTTGTGCACCCAATGGTTAGCGAAGTCATCGCCGGCCGCGCTCGACTGAGCGAGTTCGTTTTCGTGATGCGGGAACCGCAAATCTAGGCCACCACCGTGGATGTCAAACGCACCACCCAAATACCGGCGAGACATGGCAGAGCACTCGACGTGCCATCCCGGGCGACCGTTGCCCCACGGCGACGTCCAGGAGGCAGACTCTGGCTCGGTGGGCTTGCTGCCCTTCCAGAGCGCGAAATCGCGAGGGTCCCGCTTGGAGCGAGGGTCGGCGTCGGCCGCAACGACCATGTCGTCGAGCTTCTGACGGGTGAGCTCGCCATAGGCGGGCCACGACTGGGTGTCGAAGTAGACGTCTCCCGAATCATCCGCTGCCGCGTAGGCGTGACCGCGCTCGATGAGCTTGGTGATCAACTCGCGCATCTCAGAAATGTTGGCGGTAGCGCGTGGCTCATAAGTGGGCGGCAGGATGCCGAGCTCGCTGTAGCCAGCGGTGAACTCGAGTTCAATGCGGTAGGCCAAGGCCCACCACTGTTCGGGGGAGCCCGCTGCTGTGGCATCCACTGTCTGGTTCAAAATCTTGTCATCGATATCGGTGACGTTGCGTACCAGGGTGACGTCGAGCCCGCGGTAGGTCAACCAGCGACGCCAAATGTCATAGACGAGAGCCGAGCGAAGGTGGCCGATGTGGGGTGCTGCCTGCACGGTGGGTCCGCACACGTAGATACCTACTTTGCCCGCTTCACGGGGTTCGAGGTCGACGAGGCTGGCACTCCGAGTGTCATACAGGCGAATAGTCACTGACCAAGTTTAGCCGCCTGAGTTTGAATATTTCGGGCACGTGGAGAGCAGAAACACAGAAGGTCCACACCGCAGCGGCGCGGACCTTCTGTGTTGACGACTATTCGACTGTGGTGAGCAGCTCTACGAGCTCGTCGAGCACGGCGTCTGCACGCGCATCGTCTGATGCGATCGTCACGGTCTCGCCCTGAGCTACACCGAGCGAGATCACCGCGAGAATACTGGCTGCATTGACGGCCTTGTCGCCCTTGGCAACGGTGATCGTGAACCCGCTTTTACTGACCGCCTGCGTGAAGAGCGCGGCAGGGCGCGCGTGAAGACCGGAAGGGGAAACGATCGTGGTTGTGCGTTCTGACATGGTGCCCTCTTTCGAAACATGGTGACTAGTTGCGTGCACGCACGAGGGCTGTTGCGATTGCTGCCACGCCCTCGCCGCGCCCTGTGAAGCCCAGAGCGTCGGTAGTTGTGCCAGCAAGGCTGACGGTCGCGCCAAGAACGCTGCTCAAGAGTGACTCGGCCTCAACCCTGCGGCGAGACACGATGGGGCGGATGCCAATGATCTGAACCGCCACATTGCCCACTTCGAAGCCGGCATCCTGAAGCAAGCGAAGTGCCTCGCGCAGAAACACGTCGCCGTGCGCTTCGGCGAACCTGGGGTCGCTCGTGCCGAAGACGCTGCCCAGGTCACCGAGGTTTGCGGCCGAGAGTAGAGCATCACAAATGGCGTGCGAGACGACATCTCCATCGCTGTGCCCGCGGAGGCCAACCTCATCGGGCCAGTACAAGCCGGCGAGCCACAATGGCTTAGTTTCGTCGTACGCGTGCACATCAGTGCCCGTGCCAACGCGGATGTCGGATGCGGCCGGCGTTGTGAACAACTGCTCCGCTCGGCGCAACTCCCAGGCGGTCGTGATCTTGAAAGACAAATGATCTCCAGGAATCACTGCGACCGGATATCCGGCAGCGGCCACCACGGCGGCGTCATCAGTGAACTCTCTGTTTGCGGCCTCATGCGCGGCAACGAGTTGTGCGCGTGGAAAACCCTGTGGTGTTTGAACCGCAGCGAGCACCGAACGATCAACGGTCTCTACAATCTGCCCGTTGCCGTCAGTGCGCTTGATGGTGTCAGTGACGGGAAGCCCCGGCACAACACCGGCGCCAGTACTGTGCACGTGTGCCGCTACCGAATCAAAAATGGCGCTCGGGGTGAGCGGCCGTGCAGCATCGTGCACCAGCACGACGTCGACCGATGGCTGAAGAAGCGCCAGGGCGGCAGCGACCGACTCTTGACGCGTTGAACCACCAACGATGACCGTGGTCGCGCGGCTCTCTGCGCCCGGAACCTCACGAATCAACTGCTCGGCAATCTCAACAAACGACGACGGCACGGTCACAATGACCTGAGCCGGCTCTGCCATCGCGAAGACGGCGTCGAGAGCGCGGCTGAGATTGGGACGCCCCGCGAGCGGAACAAATGCTTTGGGCTCGTTGCGACCGAGGCGAGTACCGCTTCCTGCCCCTACGACAATGACAGCTACGCGAGGATCAATAGTTGTGCTCATGTGCGAAACAGGAAGCGCCCTAAGAATTAGGAAGCAAGAACGTCGTCGAGCACGAGGGAAGCCTTCTCTTCGTCAGTCTTCTCTGCAAGAGCAAGCTCGGAGATCAGAATCTGGCGAGCCTTAGCAAGCATGCGCTTTTCGCCAGCAGAGAGGCCACGGTCTTGGTCGCGGCGCCAGAGGTCGCGAACAACCTCAGAAACCTTGATGACATCGCCAGAAGCGAGCTTCTCAAGGTTGGCCTTGTACCGGCGTGACCAGTTGGTGGGCTCTTCGGTGAACGGCGCGCGAAGCACCTCGAACACTGCATCAAGACCCTCGCGACCAATAACGTCACGAACACCCACGAGATCAACATTCTCAGCGGGTACTTCGATGGTCAGATCACCCTGCGTTACGTTGAGCTTGAGATAAACCTTCTCTTCACCCTTGATGGTGCGCTTCTTCACCTCGGTGATGGTTGCAGCACCGTGATGGGGATAAACGACAGTCTCGCCGACCTCAAACAACATGAATAGTGGTCCTCTCGAAGAAAACCCAGTTTATCACAGTAAACACGTGGTAAGGATGGCCTAACTAAACCACGCGGCGCGGCTTTCGATAGTATGGCTCTGTGACAGTACGCACTCGCGCAGCACGCGCCGCAGCATCCGCCCTCATCGCCAGCGCTCTCCTTGTGGGCACCGCTGGTTGCGCGTTCATTACGCCAACCGCAACGCTCAACCAGTACGACCCCAGCGACGGCATCGGTGCCTCCGTTGGCGACGTCAAGGTTCGCAACGTTCTAGCCATCAGCAACGACGATAACTCCGCCGTGAGCCTCATGGTCACCATCATCAACACCACTTCCTCGAGCGGAAGCCTTCGCCTGCAGTACGAATCAGCAGACGGCGAGCGAATCGACATCTCCAAACCACTCTCGTCGAACGAAGTTAAGAGCTACGGCACCGAGGTCGACGGTGACACGATCATCATCACCGATGCCGGCGTCATGGCCGGCCAGCTATTGCCCATCTACTTTCAGTACGGCAACGCCAGCGGCACAGAACTTCTCGTTCCCGTCATCGCCGGCGATAACGCGATCTACTCCGACCTAGCTCCCGCTAGCGCACTCGGCGAATAGCTCAAGCGCGAGCAGGGATCAGCGCCGGCTCAATCCTCGAAGCGGTAGCCGAGCCCACGCACGGTGACCAACATCGTGGGCTGCGACGGCAGCTTTTCGATCTTCGACCGAATGCGCTTGATGTGAACATCGAGCGTCTTGGTGTCACCGAAGTAGTCAGCGCCCCACACTCGATCGATCAACTGGCCTCGCGTGAGCACACGGCCACCGTTGCGCAGCAACAGTTCGAGCAGCTCAAATTCCTTGAGCGGCATGCTCACATCGGTGCCATCGACCGTGACGGTGTGACGTTCCACATCCATGCGCACACCACCGGCCTCCAAAACCGATTCGTGCTCGTCAACGTCTTCGGTGCGCCGGCGGAGTACGGCGCGGATGCGAGCCAAGAGTTCGCGAGTGGAATACGGCTTGGTGACATAGTCGTCCGCTCCCAGCTCCAAGCCGACCACGATGTCCACTTCGCTGTCTTTTGCGGTGAGCATGATGATGGGAACATTCGAGCGGGTGCGAATTTCACGGCACACCTCAGTGCCAGAAAGCCCAGGCAACATCAGGTCGAGAAGCAGAACATCGGCACCGTTGCGATCGAACTCGGCGAGGCCTGCTGGCCCGTCTTCAGCAATTGTCGTTTCGTAGCCTTCACGTTCCAACAGGAATGCGAGGGGTTCGCTGAGTGATGACTCATCTTCGACAATCAGAATTCGGGTCATTTTTTATCTCCAGTTGGGTTGGTGACGTCATGGTCGATTTCGGGCAATCGGAGGGTGAATGTTGAGCCTTGGCCAAGCTGCGACCATACGCGGATGTCTCCACCGTGGTTTTGTACGACGTGCTTAGCGATGCTGAGACCCAGCCCACTGCCGCCGGTGTGCCTGCTGCGCGCTGGATCACTGCGATAGAAACGCTCGAAGACGCGATCGAGCTCACCTTCGGGAATCCCGACTCCCTGGTCGGTGACCGAGATCTCGATTGCGCCCGCTTTTCGGCGAACCCCGATGCCAACCCGGGTGTTTTCTGGCGAGTACTGCACGGCGTTCGAAATGAGGTTGTCGAGGGCAAGCACGAGGAGGGTTTCGTCACCAAACACCTCGACCCCGCTCTCTCCCCCGCTGATGAGGGAGACGCGGCTAAGATCGGCGACAACGCGGTTCTGATCGAGTGCCACCGAGACCACGTGGTCGATGTCGACCGTTTCGGCCTCTGCTAGCCCGTCTGCGGACTGCAACCGCGAGAGCTCGATGATCTCCTGCGTGATGCGTGCGAGGCGCTGAGACTCCTTCGTGAGCCGCTTGGCAAAGCGAGTGACCTGCTCTGGCTCGTCAGATGCGCTGACAAGTGCCTCAGCGAGCAAACCGACGGCTCCGATGGGGGTCTTGAGTTCGTGGCTGATGTTCGCCACGAAGTCACGCCGCACGCTGTCGAGGCGATACGACTCGGTGCGGTCTTCGGCCAAGAGGAGAACGTAGCGCGTGCCGAGACGAGCTACACGAACAAAAAGGTAAATGTTGGCGTCACCGAATGGGCCACGCGAGAGGTGCACTTCTTGCGCGATCGGCTCCCCGGTGCGCCGCACTTGGTCGACAAACTCGACGAGTTCTGGATGCACGAGCGCATGGTTCCACACCAGGCCGTAGGTGAGCGCGGCGTGCGAAGCCTTCATGATGTTATTCGAGGGGTCGAGCACGATTCCTGCAGATTCCAGGGCATCAATGACCTGATCAACACCATCTGGCACGGCAGAGGAGACTACGTGGGCTGCTCGCTGACCTCGCCGAGCTGCCGCGTAAATGATGAGGGACATGCCGCCACCGAGAATTACGCCAAAGGCGAGGGCGGCTGGCACGAGCCACGCAGAGTCCATAGCGACTAGGTTAGTTACATCTGGAGCGTCTGCTTGCCGCGAATTCGCGACGAGTGCTCACTTCAGATAAAATTCAGGCCGCCAACACCTGCTGTTAACCTAACGCGGGCAGGATGGCCTAAGCCGTGCGGGCTTCGTCATGCCCGTATCGAAGGGACGTAGATAGCGTGCGCGAAGTATTTCAACAAGAACTACGCGAGGTTCAAGACCGCCTCGTCGAAATTGCCAGCCTTGTGGCGGTCTCAATTGAGAACGCCACTCAAGCATTCAATGAATCAGATGTCTCACTCGCCGAAACGGTGATCGCAGATGACGATGAAATTGATGTTGCGGCGGCAGAACTCGACGAACTGGCGATCAACATCCTCGCTCGTCAACAACCAGTCGCTCGAGATTTGAGAATTGTGGTGAGCGCCCTGCGCATCAGTGCATCGCTCGAGCGCATGGGTGACATGGCTGAGCACATTGCTCAGCTTGCTCGTTACCGGTTCCCCGACAAGGTGGTGCCCAAGTCATTGCGGGGCACATTCGCCGAACTCGGGGCCCTCGACGTAGCGGTTGCCAAAAAGCTCGTTGAGCTGCTCAAGCATGAAGACGTGCGCATTGCCGAAGAGATTCGCAATGACGACGACAGGATCGATGCTCTGCACTTGAGCGTGTTCGACAAGGTGCTCGGCGAGACGTGGAAGGGCGCAGCGGTCGATACCGTCGATGCCACTCTGGCATCGCGTTACCACGAGCGTTTCGCAGACCACGCGGTCTCGATCGCCAAAAAGGTGCAGTACTTGGCTACCGGCGACTGGGTTCCGACAGACGACTAAGCCGAACATCCAGAAGCCCCGGCGAGCAGTTCACACATCTCACCGGGGCTTCTGTGTGCGTGCGTGTGTTCTGAGGGCGGTTACTTCTTGCCCTGCGAGGCGACGGCAGCAGCTCCTGCTGCTGCGGCCTCGGGGTCGAGGTAGTAGGCCGGCTTGATGGGCATGAAGTTGTCATCAAGTTCGTAAACCAGCGGGATGCCGGTCGGGATGTTGAGACTCGCGATGGCGTCATCCGAGATGCCGTCGAGGTGCTTCACGAGCGCGCGCAACGAATTGCCGTGGGCGGTGACCAGCACGGTCTTGCTTGCTGCGAGGTCCTTGGTGATGTCGGACTCCCAATAGGGCAGCATGCGGTCGATCACGAGCTCGAGGCTCTCGGTGCGCGGGATCTCGCCGTCGATTCCTTCGTAACGCTTGTCGTGAACCTGGCTGTATTCGGCGTCATCGCCCAGTACGGGCGGCGGCACGTCAAAGCTGCGACGCCAGGTCATGAATTTCTCTTCGCCAAACTCGTCAAGAGTCTGAGCTTTGTCTTTGCCCTGCAGTGCACCGTAGTGGCGTTCGTTGAGTCGCCACGAGCGCTTTACGGGCAGCCAGTCGAGGTCGGCAACTTGCAACGCGATGTTTGCGGTGTGAATCGCGCGCTTGAGCAGCGAGGTGTACTGAACGTCAGGCTGCTTCTCGAAAGCGGCAATCATTTCGCCAGCGCGCGTAGCCTCAGCGCGGCCTTGATCGGTGAGCCCAACATCCACCCATCCGGTGAAGAGGTTCTTTTGGTTCCATTCGGAGTTGCCGTGGCGCAACAAAATCAGGGTGTGAGTCATACCTCAAGAGTACCGAGAATCGAGGGATGCTGCCGCTAGCGCTTGACGGCTCCGAGCCGCGGCAAGCGGGGCACGTTGGCTTCGGCTCCCGCGTCTGTTGGCACGATTACTTCTTGCGCGGCCGAAATTTCGCCAACGTCGGAGGCAACAGCCAATGTTTCTGCGGCATCCACCCCACGTTTGATCATTGCGAGTGCGATAGGGCCAAGTTCAAAGTGTCGGGCAGACGCAGTGACTGTGCCAACAATTTTCTCACCGAGGCTGACTTCTGCGCCGGCTTCGGGCAGTGCACCCTCCGAGCCGTCGAGGTGCAGCATGACGAGTCGACGCGGCGGGTGCCCGAGATTGTGCACTTTGGCGATGGTCTCTTGGCCGCGGTAGCAGCCCTTGTTGAGGTGTACGGCTGAGCGCAGCCAGTCGAGTTCGTGCGGGATGCTGCGCTCGTCGACTTCGGAGCTAAACCGTGGTCGCCACGCTGCAATGCGCAACGCTTCAAACGCGAGCGAACCAGAGGCCGCATGCTCGTTGAGAGCGGCATCAGTTGCTACGAGCGACTCACGATAGTTCCAGGTGGCAGCGGGGTGGTGCTCGGCCCGCGAGTACTGGTGGCCGCCGCGAGCAACGCTGGCCCAAGAGTCGTTCCAGACCAAGGGAACACCGTTCGACTCAGCGACAGGAAGGCTGACATCGCCAAAGCTGCCGATGGTCAGAAAGTCATCGCTGCGATCGGCAATCTCAACACGAAGCATGAATCGCATGCGATCGAGCCACTTGACGAGTGCCTCACGTTGGGAGCCGTCAACGAGCAACCACGTGGTTTCGGAGTCATCGATGACACGCATTGCGTGCTCGATTCGCCCGTTGGGGTTCAGCAACAGCGTCTCTGAACTCTCGCCAGCACCAAGGCCAGTGAGTGCTTGCGTGGTGAGTGAATCAAGCCAGGTGAGCCGGTCGGGGCCGGTGATCGTAATCACGGCTCGATCAGCCAGCTCAACTACAGACTCACCGTCGGCGAGCGCGCGTTGTTCGCCGAAAGGGTTGCCGTAGTGCTCGGGCGGATCGCCCACAGCACCCGGCCGGGAAGTAAAAGTACTATTCGACACGAGCGAGCCGTCCTGATGCGTGGTTGCGGAGGTCTTGACCGAGAGCGGCAATATCCCACGCCCACAGTAGGTGAGCATCCACGAGTCCATAGAGTCGGGTTGCTGCGGTGTATTCCTTGGCACTCTCGGTGCGCATGACTACGTCTGTGGCCAAATCGATGCGGGGCCCTGCGACCTCTCCGATATAAATTTCGCTGATGCCGCTTGGATGCACGATCGACACTTCGATCTCGAACCCGCCGTTGGGTGTGCGCAACGTTTCGACCTCGTCGGCAGTCGTGAATGGCTTCGTTCCCACAGCGGGCAGCAGCCCGGGACCAGGATCGCCGTCAGCGGCTGGACGGCGCAGTCGCCAGTAGCCAGTTTCGGCTACAAAAGGAGTTTGATTCTCATCAAGCAACCACGTATATGAGCTGTAGTTGAGGTGCGGGAGACCGTCGTGCGTAAAGCTGATGCGCTGACCGAACTCGACGCTGCGCGTCTCTTCACCGATTGTATAATCGACAACACCGGTGCCCTCCCACAGGCCAACAAGCCACGAGAGCGGGGCGAGTTCGGCGGGGCCGGAGGTGTCTAGCTCGATCACAATTCGGCGCGGTTAGCGCTGGCCGCGAAACAGGTTGTAGACCACAACGACCGACACGTAGCCGATTGACAGCGTCGCGAGACCGAGAAGGCCGACGAAGAAGAGCTCAAGAGCGAGAAGCATGTACTAATCCTACCTGAGTGCGGCGCCAGCGCACTAAATGAGCGCAAAAATTGCTGTTGCTGCGGCAACTATTGCGAGTGCACCAACCATGCTGGCCGTAGCTCGGGCCACAAAGCGTTCTTTGCGTTGGATAGCGATCTGGATCACGAAGGTAAGCACCACCGCGCTAGCCAAGGTGATCGCTAGCCAGGTGACGCGCATCTCAGGGGTCGCAGTGGCACCGATGATGATCGCACCGGTAAGGCTCAACAGCCACACCGGAACTACGCTCCACTTTTGCCAAGTCATACCCCCATCGTATCTAGATCACGCTGGACGGCACGCGTTCATCGGCTCTCTGAAGGGTGGGTAGAATACCTTTTACGCAGTGGGGAGGCCATATATGGCACACATTTTGATGCTTAGCTCTGCGCCCGATGCTGAACCGCTACCCGCCCTGGGTCTGCTCAGCCATACGGTCGAAGTAGTAGTCGCTGCGCCCGCAACACTCGTCGCAGCTCCGACAACCGATCTGATCATTGTCGACGCGACCACCAATCTTGCCGCCGCCAAGGGGCTCTGCAACGTGCTCCACTCGGGCGGAATCGGGTGCCCACTGCTCGTCGTCGTCACCGATGGTGGCATCGCCGCCGTCAACAGCCAATGGCACATCGACGACCTTTTCGTTGTCGGCGCTGGACCGGCCGAGGTGGATGCCCGCATCCGCTTGGCGATGGCGCGCCGCGAAGGTGAGAGTTCGGCATCCAAGATCCGAGCATCCGGAATCGTCATCGACGAAGCCAGCTATTCGGCCAAGGCCAAAGACCGCTCGCTCGACCTCACGTTCAAGGAGTTTGAGCTGCTGCGTTTTCTTGCCTCACACCCATCGCACGTCTTCACTCGCGAACAGTTGCTGAGCGAAGTGTGGGGCTACGACTACTTCGGGGGCACCCGCACCGTTGACGTTCACGTACGTCGCTTGCGAGCAAAGCTGGGCGACCTTGAGTCCCTTATCGGCACTGTGCGCAACGTCGGCTACTGCTTCAACATTGCCGAAGAGCCCGAAAAACCAGCCCCCGTAGTGATTCCTGACGACCCCATGATTGACTCTGCTCACCCTCAACAAGAGCGCATCGCGGTCTAAGCAACTTTCGGCCCTGTGCGCGGAGTTAATCAGTTGTTCATCACTCAATGGCAGGATGATCTAATGGACAACGAGAGTGCGATAGCCGACCCTAGCTCCGCTACGGATTCGCTCGACGAGTACGACGACGATGAATCATCGAGCGTCGATGACGGCACGCTGATCCCCGACCGCTACCTTGATCGTGAGTTGAGTTGGCTCGCTTTCAATCAGCGAGTGCTCGAATTGGCCGAGGATGAGTCGCTGCCGCTTCTGGAACGCGCCAACTTCTTGGCAATTTTTGCCAGCAACCTCGACGAGTTCTTCATGGTGCGCGTTGCTGGTCTCAAGCGTCGCATCGTCACCGGCTTGGCCGTTCCGACGAACACTGGCCGTGCGCCAACCGAAGTTCTCGACGAACTCAGTGCCGCCGCTCACGCGCTGCAAGAGCGCCATGCTGCCGAGTTCCTCAACAGTGTGAAGCCTGCACTAGATGCCGAGGGCATCCACATTGAGACCTGGGCCGACCTGGGTCCGGAAGACCGCGAGCGCGTTCACGAGATCTTCTCCACACAGATCTTTCCTGTGCTCATGCCGCTGGCCGTCGACCCCGCGCATCCATTTCCTTATATCTCTGGGCTCTCACTCAACCTCTCGATTCGCGTGCGCAACCCGAAGACACAAAAAGAGGAGTTCGCGCGCCTGAAAGTGCCGAGCGTTCTGCCGCGGTTTATTCAGTTGCCCGATGACGGCAGCGACCAACTGCGCTACATTCCTCTCGAAGATTTGATCTCCAACCACCTGGGCGCGCTTTTTCCGGGCATGGAGATTTTGGCGCACCACGAGTTTCGGGTCACACGTAACGAAGATGTAAACGTTGACGAAGATGAGTCAGAGAACCTCATCAAGTCGCTCGAGAAGCAGATCCTGAACCGTCGCTTTGGCCCCCCAATTCGTCTCGAAATTACTGACGACATGGATGAGGTGACCCTCGGCTTGCTCGTGCGCGAACTCAAGATCACCGAGCAAGAGGTGTACCGGCTGCCGGCCCCGCTCGACTTGGCCGGTCTGTTCCAGCTCACGCGCATCGATCGCCCTGCCCTCAAGTACCCACGCCATGTGCCGATCACAAGCCCGAGCCTCATGCCAACTGAAGGCAACGAGCGTGCCGACATTTTCCGGGCAATAGCACGCAAAGATATTTTGCTGCACCACCCCTATGAATCGTTCTCAACAAGCGTTCAGTCGTTCTTGGAGCAGGCAGCAGCCGACCCAGACGTGCTCGCCATCAAGCAGACCCTCTATCGCACCAGCGGTGACAGCCCCATCGTCGAAGCCCTCATCGACGCGGCAGAAGCCGGCAAGGCCGTGCTCGCGCTCGTAGAGATCAAGGCCCGCTTTGATGAGACTGCGAACATCTCGTGGGCCCGCAAGCTTGAAAAGGCTGGCGTGCACGTTGTCTACGGTCTCGTTGGCCTCAAGACTCACTGCAAGCTCGCGCTCGTCGTGCGTCAAGAAGAGGGCAAGCTGCGCCACTACGCCCACATCGGCACCGGAAACTACAACCCCAAGACCAGTCGCCTCTATGAAGACTTGGGGCTGCTGACGGCAGACGATCAGGTCGGCAAAGATCTCACCCGCCTCTTCAACGAACTCTCCGGGTACGCGATAGAGAAGAAGTTCAAACGACTGCTGGTTGCTCCGCGCCACCTGCGCAAGGGGCTTGTCAAGCAGATTGATGCCGAATCGTCGAATGCACGAGCTGGCCTGCCGTCGGGCATCCAGATCAAGCTGAATTCAATGGTGGATGAGGCGATCATCGACGCGCTCTACCGTGCAAGCAATGCGGGCGTTCCGATCGACATCGTGGTGCGCGGAATTTGCTCGTTGCGCGCCGGCGTTGAGGGTCTCAGCGAGAACATTCGGGTGCGCTCGGTTTTGGGGCGCTACCTCGAACACTCGCGCGTATTTTCGTTTCACAACAATGGCGACCCGCAGGTCTACATTGGCAGCTCAGACATGATGCACCGCAACCTCGACCGCCGTGTAGAAGCTCTTGTTCGCATCGTTGAACCCGAGCACATCGAAGAGCTTGACTACATGTTCGACCTCGCTGTCGACGAAAATACAGCGTCATGGTGGCTCGACTCCGAAGGCGATTGGGTGCGCCACGGTCGCTCCGAGACCGGGGAACCTCTCAACGACCTACAGAATGTTCTTATGAAGCGAATCACACAGCGCAAACGAGGCGGAGCTCGCCGATGACCGCGGCGACCACACCGGTGCTGGCCGCAGGAATTGTCTGCTGGCGAGTAGTCGAGGGCAAGCCTCGGGTGTTGCTCGTGCACCGCACCGTTCACAAAGACGTCTCGCTGCCTAAGGGAAAGCTGGATCCGGGCGAAACGCTGCCAGAGACTGCGGTTCGCGAGATCTTTGAAGAGACCGGCCTTCGGGTAGATCTCGGTGCCCCACTCGGCGACGTTCACTACACGCTGGGCAACGGTCGCGATAAATACGTGCACTATTGGTCGGCTGAAGTGAACGATCACGACCTCGAACGGGCCAAGTTCAGCCCCAACGAGGAAATCTCGTCGCTCGAATGGTTGTCACTCTCGAAGGCACGCAAGAAGGTCAGCTATACCCACGATATGGATGTGCTCGACCGGTTTGCCGCACTCTACGAAGCTGGCAACGCTCGCACCTTCGCGATGATCGCTGTGCGCCACGGCAAGGCTGTTCCTGGCGAAACCTGGGACGGGCCCGATGCCACTCGCCCGCTCATGCACCGCGGAACAGACCAGGCCGCCACCATCGCCGGTGGCATCGCCGCCTTCGCACCCGAACGCATCCTGAGCAGCACCGCGGCCCGGTGTTTGGCAACAATCACCCCTCTTGCTGAGCGCACCGAGCTCGACATCAAATCGACAGAAGATCTCAGCCAAGATGCCTACGCCGGCAACGGAAAAGCAGTTACCGCGCTTGTCGACAAGCGCCTCAAGAAGCAGCAGACGACGGTGATGTGCAGTCACGGCCCCGTGCTGCCGCAGATTGTTAGCGCCCTAGCCAATGCCTCCGATACGAAGCCAGATGCCGGGCTACGCGCCGCGGCGATGCTGAGCACCGGCGACTTTTCGGTGCTGCACTTTGCTCGCGACAGCAAGAAGCCTCGGCTCGTGGCGGTAGAGACTCACCAGCCCTGAGCCTCGATCACTGGGTTTGGGGCTCCACAAGGGGTTTTGGGACTCCAACAGCGATTTGAGGTGGACTGTCGGTGAATTCCCGCCCAATTCGCGAGAGAATGGCGTGCACGCCAGTTTCTCGAAGGGACAAAGTGAAGTTCACCCACCTCGGCACCGTCAGCATCATCGCGATGACCACTGCACTCACGCTTTCGGCGTGTGTTCCCGCGCCCAGCGGCGACGGAACGGGCTTGTCGGGCACAATCATCGGTGCGGGTGCTTCGTCGCAGCAGTCTGCGCAAGAGTCCTGGGTGCGTGGTTTTCAGCTAGCCAACGTGCAAGCAACGGTCGAATACGACCCGATTGGTTCTGGCGGCGGGCGCGACACCTTTGTGGGCGGTGGCGCTGTATTTGCGGCCTCCGACCGTGCGTTTACGGTCGAAGAAATTGACGAAGAAGAGTTCGTTTCGTGCGTGCCCGGCACCGGCATCCTCGAAATCCCCGCCTACATCTCCCCGATCGCGATCATTTTTAACGTCGACAGAGTTGACTCGCTCGACCTCGATGCTGACACGATTGCCGCCATCTTCACTCGCGACATTGATCGTTGGGATGACTCGGCAATTGCTGAACAAAACCCGACCGTTGAGCTGCCGAATCAGCGCATCACGGCCGTTCATCGCGCTGACGACTCTGGTACCACCGCCAATTTCACGAGTTACCTCGCAGAAGCAGCCCCCGAAACGTGGAAAAGCGGTTCCATCGAGAAGTGGCCCATCGAGTTCGGTGGAGAAGCCGCACCCCAGACATCGGGTGTCGTCGATGCCGTGACCAACGGCACCGGAACCATCGGATACGCCGACGCATCGCGCGCTGGCGATCTGGGAACCGTTGCTGTGAAGGTTGGCGACGAGTACGTCGACTACTCCCCTGAAGCCGCAGCAGCCATCGTCGACGTTTCGCCCTTCGGCGAGGGTCGCGGCGACACCGACTTCGCAGTAGAGATTGATCGAGCATCCACAGCAGCGGGTGTCTACCCCGTCGTGCTCATCAGCTACCTCATCGCCTGCAACGAATACATCTCCAACGAAGACGTGGATGTCATCAGGGGCTACCTGGATTATGTGATCAGTCCCGAAGGTCAACAGGCTGCAGCCGCAGGCGCTGGCTCCGCCCCGATCTCGCAACGACTCTTCGACAAGGCCAACGCCGCTGTGGCCGCAATTAAGTAAATCCGGATCACGTAGCTCCCAACCAAGCAATTCCGGGGTTCTCTCGTTGCATGTTGATGCGTCGTTTACCTGCCGTTTACCTAACAAGGTAATGGTGGCTACCTGCGCTGCCTAGGTTTTCTATTTGGGTCGCACCGACCTGAAACCTGTAATCAACATTCCGAAGGGAAAACTGTGAACTTCAAGCGTCTTGGCACCATCGGTGCCATTGCTATCGCAGGCACCATCCTCCTCTCCTCATGCGCAACTGCAGCAGACAACGGCGACAGCGGAGAGAGCGCTTCCGGCTTCACCGGCACCCTCGTTGGCGCCGGCGCATCGTCGCAGCAGTCAGCCCAGGAGGCTTGGGTTGCTGGATTCCAGACAGCAAACGAGAACGTAACCGTTGAGTACGACCCCATCGGCTCCGGTGGTGGACGCGACACGTTCATCGGTGGCGGAAGCCAGTTCGCCGGCTCCGACCGCGCATTCAGCGTTGAGGAAATCGCCGAAGACAACTTCGTTTCGTGCGTTCCCGGCACCGGCATCCTCGAGATTCCTGCCTACATCTCGCCGATCGCGATTATCTTCAACCTTGACGGCATTGACTCGCTCAACCTCGACGCTGCAACGATCGCTGGCATCTTCAACGGCACGATCACCAACTGGAACGACCCTGCGATCGCTTCGCAGAACGAGGGCGTAGAGCTGCCCGACCTTGCCATCACCGCGGTTCACCGCGCGGATGACTCGGGGACGACCGCGAACTTCACCGACTACCTGTCGGCCGCGGCCCCTGATGCTTGGACCGTCGGACAGATCGAAACCTGGCCCACCGAGTTCGGTGGTGAGGCTGCGCCACAGACCTCAGGTGTGGTTGACGCCGTTACCAACGGAACCGGAACCATCGGATACGCCGACGCATCGCGCGCCGGTGACCTCGGAACCGTTGCTGTCAAGGTCGGCGACGAGTACGTGCCGTACTCCCCCGAAGCTGCTGCAGCAATCGTTGACGCATCGCCCTTCGCTGAAGGCCGTGGCGAGACCGACCTGGCGGTGAACCTCGACCGTGCATCAGCCGAGTCGGGTGTTTACCCGATAGTGCTCATCAGCTACCTGATCGCCTGCAACGAATACGCATCCAGCGACGGCGTTGACCTGGTCAAGGCTTACCTGTCCTACATCATCAGCGACGAGGGCCAGAGCGCCGCAGCATCCAATGCTGGTTCGGCTCCCATCTCGTCGAAGCTGTTCGAGAGGGCACAGGCTGCGGTAGACGCAATCAAGTAACACCCTGAGTCTGCTCGACCCCGTTGCTACTGGCAGCAGGGTCGGGCAGACTTTCCTCTGGGCCGTGTGTCGAACGCCGCCCAGAAACCAGCACGAACTAGCACCAACCAGCACCGACCAGTCACGGCGTAGCGAACCAAGCCAGGGATAAGGGATACTCGACACATGACCTCGACCGCGGCCCCCGTATGCGCGTGAAGCAGCGCCCAGGAGACCGAATCTTCTCAGGCTCGACCCTTGCCGCTGGTGCGCTCATCCTCGCGATCCTGGCAGCGGTGGCTGCCTTCCTCGTCGTCCAGGGAATTCCGGGCATCGTCGCTGACCCTGAAGAGACTACTCTCCTTGAGGGAACCAACTTCTGGGCTTACGTTGGCCCGCTGGTCTTTGGAACCCTCTGGTCCTCCGCGCTCGCTCTCCTGATGGCGGTTCCCATTGCCATCGGAATCGCACTTTTCATCTCCCACTACGCACCCCGACCACTGGCTGCCACCCTCGGGTACATCATTGACCTGCTCGCCGCCGTACCATCCGTCGTATTCGGGCTCTGGGGCGCCAACGTTCTCGCCGTCGAAGTTCAGCCGTTCTACGCCTGGCTCGCCGAAAACTTCAGCTGGATCCCCCTCTTCGCCGGCCCCGCTTCGGGAACCGGCCGCACCCTCCTCACCGCGTCCATCGTGCTCGCCGTGATGGTGCTACCGATCATCACCGCCATCTGCCGCGAAGTCTTCCTCCAGACTCCTGTGCTGCACGAAGAAGCCGCGCTCGCTCTCGGCGCCACCCGCTGGGAAATGATTCGAATTGCCGTTCTGCCCTTCGGTCGCGCCGGCATCGTCTCTGGTGCCATGCTCGGTCTCGGCCGCGCCCTGGGCGAGACCATGGCCGTCGCCATGGTGCTCTCCGCATCCAATGTGATCACCTTCGACATCATCAGCTCTATTAACCCGTCAACGATCGCGGCAAACATCGCGCTGAGCTTCCCTGAGGCTTACGGGCTCAACGTCAACGTGCTCATCGCAACCGGCCTCATCCTCTTTGCCATCACCCTGATCGTCAACACAATCGCGCGCTACATCGTCAACCGCCGCAAGGAATTCTCGGGAGCGAACTGATGACCACCACAACGCCAGCGCGCCCGATCGAGAACGCCTACGCGGCAGGCCAGCTGCCCCGTTTGGCACCCCTGCTGATCCTCATCAGCAGCCTCGCCACCTTCGTCATCATCTTCATGTTCATTCAGGCCGGTCAGCCCGCAAGCGAATTCAACATTGTTGCAGCCGTGCTCTTCGGAATCGTGCTCTACGCGGTTGTACTCACCACCGTTTCACGACTCGTTGAAGGCCACCGTCGCGCCACCGATCGGCTCGTAACCACCCTAGTGACGCTCGCCTTCGTAATCGCGCTGTTGCCGCTGGTCTCGCTGGTCTACACAGTCGTAACCAACGGCGCAGCCCGGTTCGATGTCGACTTCTTCACCCTCTCGCTGCGCAACGTTGTCGGCGAGGGTGGCGGTGCGCTCCACGCCATCATCGGCACGCTGGAGATGACCCTCGCCGCGACCATCATTTCTGTGCCCATTGGCCTGATGGCCTCGATCTACCTCGTCGAGTACGGTCGCGGACGCCTCGCCCAAGCCATCACCTTCCTCGTGGATGTCATGACCGGCATCCCCTCAATCGTTGCCGGTCTCTTCGCCTACTCGCTCTTCGTGTTGTTCTTCGGCCCCGGCGTGCGCGTCGGAATCGCCGGAGCAGTGGCCCTCTCGGTGCTCATGGTCCCCGTGGTCGTGCGTTCGAGCGAAGAAATGCTGCGCCTTGTTCCCAATGAACTGCGCGAGGCTGCGTTTGCACTCGGTGTGCCCAAATGGCTGACGATTCTGAAGGTTGTGCTGCCGACATCCATCGCCGGAATTACGACAGGTGTGATGCTCGCGATTGCCCGCGTGATTGGTGAGACGGCACCGCTGCTGGTGGCTGCAGGCTTCACCAACAACTTCAACTATTCGTTATTCAGCGACCGCATGCAGAGCCTGCCCGTGTATGTATACAGCTCGTACATTTCGCAGGGCACCGACGCCCAGGCCTACCTCGATCGGGCGTGGGCCGGAGCGCTCACCCTCATCCTGATTGTGATGGCACTCAACCTCCTGGCACGCATCATCGCCAAGATCTTCGCCCCCAAGACCGGTCGATAACCGAAGGAAACCCTAATTCGTGTCTAAGCGCATCGAAGTCAATGATCTCAACGTGTACTACAGCAAGTTTCGCGCTGTAGAAGGTGTCTCACTCACGATGGAGCCCCGCACGGTGACCGCCTTGATCGGCCCTTCCGGTTGCGGCAAGTCCACCTTCCTGCGCACACTGAATCGTATGCACGAGGTTATTCCCGGCGCCTACGTGGAGGGTGAAGTGCTGATAGATGGCAACAACCTTTATGCACCGGGAGTTGACCCGGTGAGCGTGCGTCGCCAGGTCGGCATGGTGTTCCAGCGCCCCAACCCGTTCCCCACGATGTCTATTCGCGACAACGTGCTTGCCGGTGTGAAGCTCAACAACACCCGTATCAGCAAGAGCGACGCTGATGACCTAGCCGAAGCATCACTGGTGGGCGCAAACCTGTGGCAGGAAGTCAAAGAGCGGCTCGATAAGCCCGGATCGTCACTGTCTGGAGGACAGCAGCAACGACTCTGCATCGCGCGCGCTATTGCTGTGAAGCCCGACGTGGTGCTGATGGACGAGCCGTGCTCGGCCCTCGACCCCATCTCCACCCTGGCCATTGAGGACCTCATCGAGGAACTCAAGCAGGACTACACGATCGTGATCGTGACCCACAACATGCAGCAGGCATCACGCGTCTCCGACCGCACTGGTTTCTTCAACATTGCGGAAACCGGTGCGCCAGGCAAGCTTATCGAGTACGACGACACCACTACGATCTTCTCCAACCCGAGCATGCAGTCAACAGAAGACTACGTATCGGGTAAGTTCGGATAACGAGCGGGCCGCCAGCTACTCCGCTTCGCAGAAAAGCCCTCGCGCCTCGGCGGAGGGTTTTCTCGTTGGCTCAGGTAGGGCGTTAGGCGCTCTCGAAGACGACGATGGGCTCGGTGGTTGGTGCATCCGATCCGCCCTTGGGCTCGATCGTGACACCAACAACATCACCAGGGGCCATGTCGCCGTCAAGCACGCGCCAGGTTGTTCCGCTTTCGGATGTATCCATGAGGCCGGCCGGGCGTGCCCCAGCACTGTCGATGTACCAAAGTTCGTACACCTGGTCTGCGGAGAGCGGCTCGAGGCCATCAAAGATGACAACTGAGGAACTGAGTTCCTGTGACCACACAAACGTGGCCGTGGCGCCACCGGCGACCGTTGAGACGAGTCTTTGTGAGTCGCTTGCCGCGTTGATGGATGCAAGCTGGTCGGCCTGCTGCGCGGCGAAGCTTGTCTCCTGAAGCGACGTGCGGCCAATGGAGTCAGCGACAACGCCTCCCGCGACGATTAGTGCAATCGCCGCAGCAACTGCTGCAAGTGCGGTGGCGGGGCGAGTGAACCAGCGTGCGTGAGCCTTGGTCTCGGCTGATGATGCCGAGGGCTGTGCGGACTGCTGTGCGGTGTTCGCGTCGGCGGTGGCCTCGGACGAGAGGGTGGCGGCGGCGGCAAGCGGGGTGACCGTTGCCGAAGCGGTGGCCGCGTCATCCACGGTCTCAACTTCTCGGGGCAGTTGCGGCGTTTGCGCGATCATCGCCATGAGGTTGGCTTTGAGCGCGGGCGGCGGAGTGACCGGGGCAATGGCCATCCCGAGTGCTACAGCGGTGTCGGAAAGTTCTGTGGTTTCGGTGCGAGCTTCGCCGGATTTGGCAAGGTGCGCTTCGAAAACTGCGCGCTCTTCTTCGGTGAGCGCGTTGAGTGCGTAGGCGCCGGACTGGGCGGCGAGGTCATCATTGCGCTCGGTCATGATGCCACCCCCATTTCGTCGCGTAAGCGGATCATTCCATCACGTAGTCGGGTTTTGACAGTGCCAACAGGAACACTGAGCATGGTCGCCACCTCACTGTGGCTGTAGCCGCCGTAATACGCAAGGGATACAGCTTGGCGCTGGAGTTCAGTCAGTCGGGACATGGCCTTCTCTACCCTTTCGTGTTCTAGTCGGACTTCTATGGTTTCTGAAACGTGATCGTAGTCCGGGTTGTGATCACGAATGCCGATGCGAACGTCGCGGTCACGAGACGACTGCGAGGAGCGCACACGGTCCACACTTCGGCGGTGAGCTATTGTGAGAATCCAGCTCACCGCTGCACCTTTATTGGCATCGAATCGGGTTGCGGTTTGCCAGATTTCAAGAAAAATCTCTTGAGTCACTTCTTCAGACTGCGAATGGTCGCGCAGGAGCCTCTTGACGAGTCCGAAGACTCGTGGGGCCAGTTGGTCGTAGAGCGCGCTAAATGCGGCTTGGTCACCAATGGCGACACGCTCGAGGAGGTCTTGTGGGCTCGCAGCAGGCGCCCCGGAATCATCGGGGTGCGCGCTGACATCAGCTTCACGAGACATAACTACCAGCATGACAGGTTCCTCTGCTCCTTCATCGCAGTTTTTGAGGTTCAGCAGCGAAATTTCAGGCAGTGGATGCGGGGCTAACGATGGATTTCGTCAGTTGCTTTCACTGGTAAGTGATTCGGCACGGTGGCCCTAGGGGTTTGGTCTGTGCAGGAATTGCACGAGGAAGCCGAAACCATGGTCGAGGGGAGGCCGCCAGAGCGCGAAAAGCCGGGTTATAGGCCAAAACGTGTGGATGGGACCTTGATCTGAGCATATGAATACTGGCCTAGAGAGGGGTTGTCATACTCGGTGACCCTTAGGTGTGCCGAATTCT
>NZ_BAAAKW010000029.1:0-85348 GCF_039527955.1 Rhodoglobus aureus
CCGCTGCAACGTCCTCTACGCCATGATGCGCGACGGCACACTCTACGAGAACGAACCGAAAAAACACGCCCTCGCCGCTTGACAAAAACATAGGGGCACCCCCCCTATTTGCTGCGAACATTATTTTCCCCTTCGTCGGCGGTGGTTGCCGCCACCGTGACTGGCCCCAGTGACCTGTCACGGACGTGTGTTTTCTGCCGGCGCGTGTCGGATGAGCCGCGTCTCCTGGTCAGTCGCTGAACAAGCGCGAAGATCCAATCGATCACGAGCGCGAGCACCGTGACGAGAATGGCGCCGCCGAGGATGCGCTCGTTGTCATTGAGTCCGATACCGCTCGAGATGATCGTTCCGAGACCGCCGAGCGAGATGTACGAGGCGATCACTGCGGTCGCAATAACCTGCATCGCGGATGCGCGGATGCCGCCGATGATCAGTGGGAGCGAGAGCGGTATCTCGACCCGTATGAGCACCTGCAACTCGGTCATGCCACTCGCGCGTCCGGCATCCACTGTGTTCTTGTCGACCGATTCGATTCCGGCATACGCACCGGCCAGAATTGATGGAACCGCCAGGATGACGAGGGCGATTATCGAGGCAACGAACGCGGCCTGCGTGAACGGCACTGTGGCGCCCACAATGACGAAGAGAGCCATTAGCAGGCCAAGTGTTGGGAGCGCGCGCATTGCACCGGTGAACCCGATCACGAATTGGCGGCCGCGGCCGGTGTGACCGATGTAAAAGCCGAGCGGAAGCGCGATGACTGCCGCGATCATCACCGAGACGACTGTGTAGAACAGGTGCTCGCCGATCCGATCCTGAATCGGCAGGGGGCTCTGCGATCCTGCGACATAGTTCGCGGGATCCAGCAGCCAGCGGAAGGCGTCAAGAAAGAATTGCATGGCTCAGGCCACCCGCTCGACGGGAAGGATGCTCCGGTGCTTGGCGCGACTGCTCTGCCGGCTCCATGGCATGAGCACTCGGCTGAGTAGCACAAGCACCACGTCGAAGACGAGAGCGATGATCAGGCTCGCCATGATGCCGATGACGATCTCCTCAAGGAAGTCGCGTTGCTTGCCGTTCGTGTACAGGTAGCCGAGGTTAGCTGAGCCAATGATCGCCCCGACCGAGACGAGCGCGATCGTACTTGCCGAGACAACTCGAAGGCCAGCGAGAAGTACGGGGCCAGCGAGCGGAAATTCCACTTGCCAGAAGCGGGTCCATGGGGAGTACCCCATGGCGGTGGCGGCCTCGATCGCTTCCGCCGGCACTGCCGCCAGGGCATCTGCCGCGATGCGAACCATCATCGCCACCGCATAGATAGTCAGAGCTACGACAATATTCCGGTCATCTGTGATCCGCGTTCCGAGCAAGTAAGGCAGCATCACGAAGAGCGGAAGGGAGGGGATCGTGTAGAGGAGACTACCCCCGGCGATCACGATCGACCGCAAGGCCAGCCACCGGTTGGCGATCCAACCAAGTGGCACAGCGATTACGAATCCGAGCACGATCGGAACAATGCTGAGCGCAACATGATTGCCAGTGAGCCCAGCGATGAGGTCAAAGTTCTCGATGAACCAGCTCATCGACCCTCCCTCATCGGTCGGCCCCGAGAATTCCGGCGGGCCGGCCGTCCCCATCGACGATCAGGGTCGCGCTGTCCCCCTCGCGATGCTGGAGATACAGGGCGCGCTTTCCCTTATCTGCACCGATGAAAGTCGCGACGAAGTCGTCGGCTGGGTTTGCCAGAATCACGGCCGGAGTTCCCACCTGCGCGATCACACCGCCGGTGCGAAGGATCACCACTTGGTCGGCGATCGTGAAAGCCTCGTCGATGTCGTGGGTGACGAACACCGTGGTCTTGCCGAGCTCGCGCTGCAAGCGGTTGAGTTCGACCTGAAGTTCCGCCCGAACAATCGGGTCGACCGCGCCGAACGGCTCATCCATGAGAAGGATGTCCGGGTCGCTAGCGAGAGCACGTGCGACTCCGACGCGTTGCTGCTGGCCGCCGGAAAGCTGATCCGGATACCGGTCAGCTAGGGAGCGGTCGAGTCCAACTGTGTCGAGCAAGGTGAGCGCGTCGCGCCGGGCCACCCGTTTCGGCACACCGTTCAACCGCGGCACTGAAGCGATGTTGTCGACCACCCGCCGGTGCGGCAGGAGTCCTATGGCCTGCAGAACGTAGCCGATCCGTCGGCGAAGCATCACCGGATTGAGGCTCGAAATATCCTCGCCATCTATCAGGACCTTGCCGGCGGTCGGGTCGACCATCCGGTTGATCATCCGCAGAAGCGTTGTCTTGCCCGAGCCGGACGAGCCGACGAGCACGGTCGCCTTGTGCGAGGGAAGCACGAGAGAGAAGTCTTCAACAGCGAGGGTGCCATCGGGAAACCGCTTTGAGACGCTCTGGAATTCGATCATGACGGTCGTTTCATTCCTCTTGCGTCTGGCGAATCGGCACTTGCCGGTCCCCTCAAAGTGCAAGTATATTCCTTACGGCGCAACAGCTCCGCGAGCGGGGTAGTTGTTCTCGGTGATGTACTCGAGGCCATGGATGATGGCCTTCACGGGCATCCGTCCGAAGGGCATGCTGGAGACGGTGCTCCAGAACACGGTGCCATCGGAGTCGAGGATGTACATGCCGGGCTCGCTGAAGAACTCGGGTTCGCCCTTCTTGAATCCGCTAGAGATGAAAAGCCCCCACTGGCGGGCGGCTTCATCAGTGAGGCCATGGGCGATGGGGAGGCGGGTGATTTCCCACTCGTCGATGGAGATTGTGGCGCGCTTGAGGGTGTCCATGCTGACCGCCACAATGCGACCGACGCCGGCCTCGCGAAGCTCATCCATGTTCTCGTCGAACTCACGCAGTTGCTTGCGGCAAACCGGGCAGTGCAAGCCACGGTAGAACACGATGAGAGTGAAGCGGCCGTCGGTACCGGTACCGAGCGCAAGGTCATCGGTGGTGCCTCCCTGCACGAGCGGCAAGGAGAGCGAGGGCACTGTGGTTCCCGGCAAGATAGTCATGTTCTTACCCAACGCAATTGTGGCCAAGAATCATTCCGAGACGCAGGGAATTACCAGAGAAGGGCTACTCGGCACCGTGGTCGTGCAGCGCCGACGTCGACGTTGTGCCGTTCAGGTCTAGGTAGAGCTGCCCTTCGGTCACCGACAGCGTGACCGCATTGCGTCGTTCGAGGGAAGCAACAACACCGTCAATGAATCCAGGGTCAAAGCTGCGCAAGACAATGGCCTCTGACTGATGAATCTTCTTACCCGTCCACGCAGCCGCAACCTTCACTGGGTCGCGATGTGTGTAGACGGCAACCCGGTCTGCCAACTTGCTGCCGTAGTGGAGACGGGCAGCATCGGGTGCGCCAACCTCAATCCAGGCGGTAATCGTTCCGGTGAGATCGCGCACGAGAACTGCCGGCTCCGCGGTCGAGGAGAGCCCCTCACTAAACGCGATCCCCTCCTCGTATTCAAGGCAATACGCGAGCAGTCGCGTCACCATATACAAGTCAGTTTCTGATGGATGGCGTGCCACCCGAAGCGTGAAGTCCTCGTAGACGCCGCGATCCACATCGGCCAGTTGCACCGTAAAGGTGTGGATCGTTGCGCCAGTTGCCATAGCGCCTGAGCTTATCCTGTGGATGAGGTGAGGCAGACCGCGTGAATCCCCGCCAGCCTTGCCCTAAAGCAAGAAAACCCCTGAATAATCAAGGGTTTTCTGTGAAGAGCGGAGACGGAGAGATTTGAACTCTCGGTACCCTTACGGGTACTCCACCTTAGCAGGGTGGTGCACTAGGCCGGACTATGCGACGTCTCCAGACGTGCTCAGCAATCATAACCGCTCATGAGCAGAACGACGAACCGAGCCGCGACTGACCCAGTTTAGTAGCTGTTGGTGACCGAGCAGCTGTACGTTGCTGCGTTCTGTCCGCGGATGTCGAGCACCGGAAGGTCATCCTCAGGCGCTGCGGTCGATCCTTCAGTTGCTTCGGGGGTGGGCTCTGCGACTGGAGCGTTCGGGTCGAGAATTGAGCCTTGACCGTCGGTCGTTTCTTCAAGAACGAATGCCTGGTCAGATGCAATCAGATCCATCATCTGGTCGCCTAGGTACTGGTTCGGCTGTACCTTGCCGTCATAAACACCCGTGCCGCCGGTCGTACCTGGGTATTGCACGAACTGGATGCGATCCAGCGGGATGTCTTTGAGCGCGAGAGCGATCGACACCATTGTGGGAATGTCTGAAAGACCCTTCGACAGCTGCATGTTGGCGATCGCAGCATCCGCGAGGTTGTAAAGCTTCTTGTAGTCGCTGAGCGTCTCGGAGCTCTTGAGCGTGCGCACTAGCGACGAGAGGTAGACCTGCTGCGAGCTGATGCGGGTCAGGTCACTGCCATCACCGATGCCGTGACGGGAACGCAAGAATGCGAGTGCACTCCAGCCTGAGAGGTTGTAGGTGCCGGCCTCGGGAAGGTCGATACCGGTGTACGGGTCAACGAGCGGGCCGTCGATGCAGACATCCACACCGCCGATTGCGTTCGTCATCTGGATGACGCCGTCGAATGTAATGATGCCAGCGAACTGAATGTCGAGGCCGGTGAATTCGGAGAGGGTCAGCGCAACACAAGGAAGGCCACCATAGGAGAGCGCGGTGTTGAGTGCCTCTGTCGAGTAGTACTTGTTGTAGTCGCCGTCGGCGCTGGGGCACTCGGGGATGCCCATCACCATGTCACGAGGGAAGCTGATCGCCACGGCAGACTGGCGGTCGGCAGCTACGTGCAAAATCATGTTCACGTCGTTGAGTTCACCCGACGCATCGCGAGTTGTTCCGCCGATGCCGCCCTGATCCTCACGGGTATCGCTACCGGCGATGAGAATGTTGAATCCGCCCTCATAGCTGCCGATCTGCGGGGGAGGACCTTGGGTCTCACCGACGAGAGTGACAGTGTCGCGCTGGCCATAAATGCTGTCGAACGCCACGGCGCCAACAGCCGCACCACTCACCATTAACACAGCAAGAGAAGCGGCAACAATCTTTGCAATCGCTCCCCACGGGCCCGGCTTCTTCAACCGGCCGTGACGTGCCAAACCTTGCACCTTGGGCGCTTCTTTTGAGCTAGTGCGAGCAACAGAGCGCGAACGCAACTCTGAGCGTGGACGAAGTTCACTCATCGCACTTCCCTTTCATTCACCGGATACAAGACCTGACACGCAGTGCGGAGGGCGTGGGATTCGAACCCACGAGACATCTCTGCCCACCAGTTTTCAAGACTGGCTCCATCGGCCGCTCGGACAGCCCTCCTTGCATAGCGCAAGTTCAGAGTGTATCGGATGCCCGCACGGCCTACCTGAATGGCAGGCCAGAACGCTCGAACTGGGGGGCGGCACTGGCGAGTGGGCCTATTCGAGCATCCGCAATGCTGCCCACACCTCAAGGCGGCCCTCAAATGTTTCAAGATCGAGGTTCAGGATGCCCGCAGCTTGGTCGATCCGCGCCCGCACTGTGTGCCGGTGAATCCCTAGCTGTGCGGCTGTCGAACCCCACGAGCAATCGTGCGCGAGCCAGGAGCGCAGCGTATCCACGAGGGTCGTCGAATGCTCGGCATCGAAGGTGACGAGGGGTGTGAGCACTCGGTGTGCCACTTGCTCAGCACCGGCCGCGTGCAGCACTCCGAGCATCCCGGTGCCAGCAATGTCTGCGAAATCGGTGAGACCTGGGCGCCCAGCACCAGCATGAAGTGCATGGGATGCCTGAGCAAGCGCTCCGCCGAGGCCGGGATAGTCTGCGGCGGCGCTGCCGGCTGCGAGCCCGTGGTCGGCAACAAGTTGTGCGATCTGCTGGCGCTCGCTCCCCTGCCCGACGACGACCACGATCGTGTCGTCTCGCTCAGCGAAGAAGACTCGGCCGTCGCGATCGAGTGCCAACGATTCGAGAGCGTCGAGCACATAGTGGCTGCGCACTTGCCTCGCGATTGCGATGACACTGAGCGGTTCTTGTGGCAGCGCTCCCCACACGTCGCGCGCTGTCGCCCGCGCAATAGGAACATTGCCGGCAAGCATCAGCTCGAGCAGGGCCGAACGCAATTGCCCACGCGTTGTATCGAGCTCACGGTTTTGTTCGAGCGCCAGCGTCGCCAGAGCGATCACGCTGGTGACGAGCTCATTCTCGGCACGGTCAAGCAGCACCCCACGCCCCAATGCCAGGGCTCCTCGCAACTGCCCACTCTGGCCGAACGTCTGAATAGTCACCTGCCCCGATTCGAGAGTGAGACTTGTGGATGACCGGCGCCCCTTGCGCAGCACCCGAGCCACCTCATCCCGCACGGGTGCAGCGAAGCGGTCAGTGGACGGTTGCTGCGAGGGAACAAGAAGGGGAGCACCGGTCGCATCGAACAGTCCAACCCAACAGGAGAGCTGACGTTCGAGCTCGACGAGGGTCGACCGCAGACCGGTGGGCTTGAGCGCGGCACGAGAGATCGCTTTGTGGGCAGAAATCGACCACTCCATGCGCCGGCTGCGTTCGGCAGCGATCTGATCGGCGACCTCGCGAATGACCGCAATGAAGGGAACACGGTCAGGAACATCAATAAGAGGGAGCCCGGCACGGGCGCACGCTTCGGCAAGCCCTGGCGGCATCCCTTGGTGCAAAAAATGGGTTGCGAACCCCAGGCCAACGATCTCTGCATCAACTAGTCGGCCAACATAGGCGTCGTAGTTGTAGCGCTCAGCGGCCTCGTCGAAACCGAATTGTGCGCCATCGGTGAGCAGCACGTTGCCGCTGCTGAGAAACGGGGTGGGGTCATTGAGGTCAGAACTGTGCACCCAACTGATGGGGGCGGTCAACAGGTTGGAGTGGTGCGGATGCTCGCCCGCGTCGCTCACCACGCTGAGCCGCAACTGTTCTCTGCTAAGCAGCCACGTAATCGTTGGGAGCATCTGAGCTAATCCTTTCCGAATCGAAATCTCACCTTATGTCGAGTATGCAGCACTGCGCTATACAAAATGTCACGAACGCGAGCGCGGTGGAGCGCGATAGTTGAGTATCAGCCTCGCCCACGAAAGATGCCCCATGAACTCTGCACCCGCATCCAGCAACCACAGCAACGAAGAAACCATCGCGCTCGACCGCGCCCACGTGTTTCATTCTTGGTCGGCGCAGGGCGCGCTGAAACCGCTAGTTCTTGAAGGCGGCCTTGGCAGCACCGTGTGGGATGACGAAGGCAACGAGTACCTCGACTTCTCGAGCCAGCTCGTTAACATCAACATCGGGCACCAGCATCCCGCAGTGATCGCCGGCATCAAGGCACAGGCCGACCTCATGGCGACAATCGCTCCCGCCCATGCCATTAACATTCGCGGCGAAGCCGCCCGCAAAATCACCGACCACGCCCCCGAGGGCATGAACAAAGTGTTCTTCACCAACGGCGGGGCGGATGCCAACGAGAACGCGATCCGCATGGCTCGCCTTCACACCGGTCGCGACAAGGTTCTCTCGCGCTACCGCTCCTACCACGGCAACACCGGCTCGGCGATTGCTGCCACGGGTGACTGGCGCCGAATCCCCAACGAGTACTCGCGCGCTCACGTGCACGTCTTCGGCCCCTACCTCTACCGTTCCGAATTCTGGGCTGACTCCCCCGAACAAGAATCAGACCGCGCCCTGCACCACCTTGAGCGCACCATTCAGGCTGAAGGCTCTGAATCGATCGCAGCGATTTTGCTCGAGACGATTCCCGGCACCGCTGGCGTGCTGATGCCGCCACCCGGCTACATGGCTGGCGTGCGTGCCCTCGCCGACAAGTACGGCATCCTCATCATCCTGGATGAAGTCATGTGTGGCTTCGGTCGCACCGGCAACTGGTTCGCGTTCGACGCCTTCGACATCAAACCCGACCTCATCGCTTTCGCCAAGGGAGTCAACTCTGGCTATGTGCCCGTCGGCGGCGTAATCATCTCTGACGAAATCGCGGCAACCTTCGACGAACGCGTCTTTCCCGGCGGACTCACCTACTCAGGCCACCCGCTCGCCGCAGCCTCTATCGTCGCCTCCATCACCGCGATGGAAGAGGAAGGCATCGTCGAGAATGCCGCCATGATTGGCCGCGACCACATCGCTCCCGGCCTTGCGGCCCTCGCCGCCAAGCACTCCAGCATCGGCGAAATACGCGGAAGCGGAGTCTTCTGGGCGATGGAACTTGTCGCCGACCGCGACACCCGCGAACCTCTCAGCGCTGCAAACATGGGCAAGCTGAAGGGCGCGCTCGTGAAGCGCGGACTGCTGCCGTTCACTGCTGACAACCGCATCCACGTAGTGCCGCCAGCAGTCGTGACGCCCGCCGAGGTCGAACGCGCAATGGCCATCTACGATGAAGCGCTCAGCGAGCTTTAGCAGCACTCACGGAGCAACCCAGTCGTGACCTTAGCGCCCGCACGTCATCCCCTCTACGGCTAAGGGAGCCTTGATCCCGAGGCTTGGTCGAAGAGGTGGCTGGAATTCTTTCGCACCGAAAGCCCCACGATGGAGCCTTCGCGGACATTCGCAAGTTGAGCTGCCCCAACCACACTAGTTAGAACGCGGTCGTGTGCCCGCAACGTCACGATCGCACGTGGCCCAAGTAGCTCAATCAACTCGACAGTTGCCAAGCTTAGAGTCGGCTCGGGACTTGATGAGATGAGAAGATCATCCGGTCGAATTCCCAATGTGACGAGACCCGTGGCGCCTATTTCCTGCGTCTCTAAACGTATTCCGCTGTCGGACGTGAAGATACCTCTTTCGATGCCCCCATCGATGAGGTTCATCTTAGGACTTCCAACAAACTCCGCCACGAAAGTGCTGGTAGGTCGTGAGTAGACTTCCAACGGCGTCCCCTGCTGAGCGATCTGGCCCTCGCGCATCACAATTATTCGGTCAGAGAGAGTCATCGCTTCTTCTTGGTCGTGCGTGACATAGAGGGAGGTGATCCCCAAGCGCCGCTGAATCTGAAGCAATTCGGTGCGAGTTTCAACCCGGAGCTTCGCATCAAGGTTGCTCAGCGGTTCATCAAACAAGAAGACTGACGGCTGACGGATAATGGCCCGGCCAATCGCGACACGCTGTTGTTGGCCACCACTTAGGTCCTTGGGCTTCCGGGCCGCGAGATGCGCAAGGCCTAAAGAATCTGCGACCTCATCCGCGCGTTTGAGTGCCAAGGCGCGAGGAGTCTTGGTCGCTCGCAGAGGAAACGCAATATTCTCGCGAACGGAAAGGTGGGGGTAGAGCGCATAGTTCTGGAACACCATTGCGATATCACGATCTTTTGGCTCAAGGTCGGTGACCACACGCTCACCAATTTTAATCTCACCTGAAGTAATCGGCTCAAGGCCCGCGAGCATCCGGAGCGACGTGGACTTGCCACATCCGGACGGACCCACCATCACTGTGAATGAACCGTCAGGCAATTCGAGGTCTAGGTCGGAAACTATCCGAGACGATCCGTACATTTTGTTTACTTTTGAGAACGTTACGTTTGCCATATTTTTCACAGATCCTAAGACTTGACGGCTCCACCGCTGATGCCCTGAACGAGCTTGCGCTGGATAAAGAAACTAGCGATAACAACAGGGACTACTGCGATAAGAATTGCTGCACTCATCGCGCCCAGCTGAACGCCACGGAAGGTGTTGAACCCGGAGATCGCAACAGGAAGAATTGCTGCATTTCCGGGCGCCAAAATGAGTCCGTAGAACATGTCGTTCCACGAGAGCGTGAAGCCAAAAATGGCAGCGGCACCAATACCCGGAAGCACTTGCGGTAGAACCACGAGTACGAATGCGCGAAACCGGCTGAAACCATCGACTCGAGCCTGCTCTTCGAGAGCGGGCGGCACCGCATCAAAGAATCCGATCAAGAACCATGTCACCACTGGAAGCACAAAGCTGAGGTGCGCGAAGATTACTGGAACCAGCGTGTCATTGAGCCGGAGCGCGTACGCCATGGTCAAGAAAGGAAACACTAGTACCGCGGGTGGCAGCACCTGCGCGGCCAAGATTCCGAACCGTGTCACTGAGCCGCCTGCTTTGTACTTCGAGATCGCATAGGCCCCCATTCCGCCGACCACAATGCTTATGCCGACGGTAACTAGACCGACAACAAGACTTCGATACGCAGCATCGAGGATCCCCGATGATAGGACGCTCGCCCAGCTATCGAAGTTGGGAGTGAAGAGAACCAATCCGGGATCGTTTAGTTCTTGCGGTGTTTTGAAACTTGCGAGAGTGATCCAGGCCAAAGGCACAATGACAAATATTGCCGCTACCCACAGCAGGGTGATCCGCAAGACAGAAAGTAGTTTTGGTTTTCTCACGCTGCCCGGCCTCTTTCTATGCGACGAAAGGTCAGAATTATTAGTGTCAGAACTATTGCGAGCAACACGAATGCCATCGACGATGCCTCCCCCAGCCTGAAGAACTGGATACCTGTCTGATAGGTGAAGTACTGAATTGTTTGCGTCTCTGTACCCGGCCCACCCCGCGTAGTGGCGAACACGTACTCGAACACTTTCAGCGCATCCAAAGCACGCAGAAGCACAGCAATGACTAGCACCGGGGAGAGCAACGGAAAAGTGACGCGCCTGAACACGTACCAGGCGGAACCCCCATCGACACGAGCAGCTTCGAGAGGTTGTTTGGGTATCGACTCAAGTCCTGCGAGCAACAACAGCACCATAAACGGCGTCCACTGCCACGCATCGATGGCTGCCAAAGTCATGAGGGCACGGCCTGGCCCAAAGAAGTCGTAGCTGATTCCGATGCCACGCAACATCGCAGGGATCGCACCGATTTGGTCGTTGAGCAAGAATCGAAAAGTTAGCCCAACCGCAATAGGAGTTATGAACATTGGTGCCAAAAGCATGGAACGAGTGAGGTCCTTCGCCCACTTCTGTTTCTGTAGGGCAAGAGCAATCGCCAACCCCAGCACGACTTCAGCACCAACCGCCATCACGACGTAGAGGACGGTTGTGCCGAAGGCCTCCCAAAAGTCGACATTGGTAAGTGTCGAAAGGAAGTTATCAATTCCGACGAACCCCGGGGTTCCGCGGTCAGTCAGTTTGTAGTCAGTAACGCTTAGATACAGCGCGTAGGCAAGCGGGAATCCAACGATAAGAACAAGGAGTGCGATCAGAGGAGCTAGCATTCCGAGCTTGAACGTCATCGCTCGACTTCCCCGGGATCGTTGAATTCCCACCCGGCTCTACTTCTGGATCTTTACAACCGCAGCTTGCGCTGCAGCAAGGGCTTCATCCACTGACTTCGTTCCGGCGACGGCTTCGTTGAGCTCCGTGCCGACAGCCTGGATCATCTCTTCGCCGTTCGCGCCCGCACTCAGTGGCGCAGCATCAGACAAGATCTGCTTGACCGCTTCGTAGTAGTCAGCACCAAAGCCGTCAGCAAGAACTCCGGGATCGTCAAGAGTGCTGACGCGAATCGCAGCACCACCTTCCTTGACTCGGTCGATGTCGACCTCCTTCGAAGTCACCCAAGAGGCAAATGCCCACGCCGCATCGGATGCTGAAGAGTTGGACGGGATAGCCCATGACCACGAACCAAGAACTTGCTTTCCACCAGGCATCGGAGCAAGTTTGAAGTTTCCAGCGAGATCCCCAGAAGCTCCCGACGGATCATTGAGCGCCGGGAGGTTCCAGTTGTAGCTGATCATTGAAGAAGACTGACCGCTCGATACCGATCGGAAGGCCTCGTCAAATGCCCAGCTAAGGCTGTTGTCGGGCGCCGCATTCTTATATGCGTCGATGTACGCTTCGAGAGCTGCCTTGGCCTCCGGTGTGTCAAGCGTCGGATTGCCATCGGCGTCATAGATCGAGCCGCCTGCAGCAAAGAGCCAATTTGCCCACTCTTCAAAGATTTTGTAGCCTCGCTGGGGTTGCATGGCAATACCCGAACGCTCTGACGTCGTGAGTGACTTCGATGTAGCCACGAGCTCTTCAAGAGTTGTCGGAACCGACAGCGAGCCAGCAGCTAGATCATCAGCGTTGTATAAATAACCCAGCGCGTAGTTATAGAACGGTACGCCGTAGGTCGTGCCGTCAACTTTCGTGATGTCGACGAGGGGCTCAAAGAAGTCTCCAGCGTCATAATCGCTGGTGCTCGCAATGCGATCATCGAGCGGCTCCAAGAACCCTGCCTGAGCGAAGTCAACCATCCAAGGGTTGTCAACAACGATCAGATCGTAAGTTGGGTCTGGCGCTTGGAATGACGAGACTAACTTGTCTCGCATCTGATCAAACGTAAGCGACTCGATATCGACAGTGACATCGGGGTACTCTTCGTTGAAATTTGCAACGAGATCGGTGATTCGATCGGTGTCCGGAACGTTTTCCATCAGAATTCGGACAGTTCCCTTTGTGTCTTTGGGAATGTCGCCGAGCCCTGATGACTCGGGAGTTTCGGGGCCACCGGTTCCTGCACATGAGGCGGTAAAGAGCGAGAGTCCACTCATTACCGCCACAGTCGCGATGATCTTGCGGGATTTTTTGCTGTGCAACATTTGCTTCTCCTATTACGTAAATGGGGCTTGCTGAACATTGGGGCAAGTAAGGCCGTGCAGGTATTAGTCCATGTAGGCACCACCGTTAATCGCGAGCGCTTCACCTGTCATGAAGCTCGCATCCTCGCTAAGGAGGAATGCCACGACTCGTGCGACGTCCTCCGGTTCCTCTAAGCGCGCGAGCGGTGTGTCTTCGACCCACATTTGGCGCACGTCACCCGGTGTGGTTCCTCGAAGTTCCGCCTCCCACGCAAGCTCGCGTGCCTGCATCGGCGTTGCGACGTAGCCCGGGCACACCGAGTTCACTCGGATGCCATGCTCGGCTAGCTCGAAGGCCATCGCCTGCGTAAGGCCGACGACTCCAAACTTTGACGCAACATAGTCCGCAAGAAATGGCACTTTTCCTTGCTTTCCCGCCATTGACGCGGTGTTCACTATCGAGCCCGCGATACCAGTCCGTGCCATCGCACGCGCGGCCGCTTGCCCGCAGACGAAGACGCCCTTCAGGTTGATAGCGAGTGTCTTCTCATATTGATCGAGCGGAATCTCTAGGAACTTCTGCATGAATGAGATTCCCGCGTTGCTGACCCACGCGCTAAGCCCAAGGCGATCCGCGACGCCGTCCGCGACCTTCGCTGCTGCCACTGGATCAGTCACGTCCAACTCTGCAGATTCGTGAGGTCGATTGTGCTCGTCAGAGAGAGTCGCCACTGTTTCTGCCGCGGCAGCTAGATTGATGTCAGAGACGACGACCAACCACCCACGCTGCGCGAGGACCTGGGCGATAGTGCGGCCGATTCCTGATCCCGCACCAGTGACCACTACTGTCTTATTCATATTCTGGTTCTCCTTGCGATTGAGTGTGAAATGGGTGCGACGGCACGTCCGAGTTCACGCCATTCTGCGTAAGCCTCGTCATATGTCTTCACGCGTGCAGGATCGGGGACTACAACCGGGCCACTCTTGATGAATCGCGCGGTGCTGCTCCAGTCATCAAGCGCCTTCGCCCCGACAGCCGCAATCAGCGCCGCGCCTAACGAAGCTCCCGGGTGGTTCATTATGGGAAACATCTCAACACCGAGCACTTCTGCATGGATCTGCTTCCACAGCGTGGATTTGCTGCCACCATTAGTGATCGACGCGCGCCCAAGCGATAGGCCTGCACTTTCGAACACTTCAACGTGGTGTCGAAATCCGAATGCGATTGCTTCTAAGACAGCGCGGTACATATCGGCGCGGTTATGTCCCAGATGTAGTCCGGCAAACGTGCCACGGAGATCCGGATCATGCACTGGGCTCTTCTCACCTAGGAAGTATGGGAGGCAAAGAACGTCAGCCGGCCGCCTACCTTCCGCTTCCGCGTCTAGGGCCAGCAGACTCTCACCCCCGACGAGCGATTGGTACCAGCGAATCAGGCTTCCGCTGGTCGCCATACAGCCGTTGGGCAGCCAACGCCCCGGCACTGGGTGAGCGTCGAGATATAGCCTCGGGTCGACAATCGGAACATCGCTGGCCACAAGAATGTCACCTGCTCCGCCCAGCTTGACCAACCAGTCGCCTTGTTTTTCGACCCCAGCAGCGAACGCGGAGAGCACATGATCTGCTCCTCCAACAATTAGCGCGGTCCCCTGGCGCAACCCTGTCTCCTTGGCAGCGCGTTCGCTAAGCGATCCCGCGCGCTCCCCCGATTGCAAAATTGGAGCGAGCAAAGTCCCGTCTGCCCCAGCCGCGGCAAGGATACGATCCACTGGTTCGCCTGCAATTGTGAATAAGCCAGACTCAAGTGCCCAGTTCTTTTCGAGATGGGGTGCCGCGCCTAGAGCAATGAGCAGCCAATCGTATGAGCCCACCACACTTGCCGTCTTTTCCCACAAGCGCGGCTCGTGTTGGCGAAGCCATTCGAGCGTTGGCGCAACTGACTGTTGAGTGAGAGCGGAACCGGTGAGCGTCACAAGGTCGATGCCGACGAGATCGTCTCCGATTCGTTCGATTTCCGAGCTGGCGCGGGCATCGTTTTGAAGAATTGCCCTGCGCAGGGGGACGCCGTTGGCGTCCAACGCGACGACCGCTGGCACCATACCCGACGTAGATATTGCGACTACTTTCTCGGGTGAAATAGCGCGGGTCGACAATATTTCTTGAATCGACTCCACGACGTTCGTATACCACTGTCGTGTATCTGCTTCGGCGTACCCTGCATGTTCCGAGAACAGAGTCGCGTCTCGAGATGCTTGGGCAATGATGCCTTGTTCAACATCGAACAGAACAGCCTTGGTGCCGGTTGTACCGATATCAATGCCAATTGTGTATGTGCTCATTGGGAACCTGACTTCGCAGTATCTGAATTCGACACGCACAACACCGTTACTCCGAGGCTCCTCGCGCCAACCAATGTCGGATTGTCAAAGTCTCCATCAGTTACAAGTGCATCGATAGCGTCCAATGGCGCGATATTCATGAGTCGTACTCGCCCGAGTTTCAGCTCGTCAACGACAACGATCACCCGATCAGCGGATCGAACAGCCGCCTTCTTTACGCTTCCCTCTTCCCTGTGGTACTCGGAAATTCCACGCGTTGCATCGACGCCCGCAACGCCCATCACGTAGACATCACAGTTGTACTGGCTGAAAGTCTCTTCGGCGTCTATCCCGATTAAGCTAAGTTCCCCGGGCCGCAGCAGGCCGCCGGTCAGCAGAACAGTCGTCTCTGGTTCATCTGCAAGCTCAAGAGCAGCGAGCACGCTGGGCGTGACGATAGTTAGGCCCAGTCCCTTGCCTTTGATCGCACGAGCGACAGCGAGCACCGTGCTGCCACTGTCGAGAATCACAGTCTCGTGCGGCTGAAGTAGCGATACGGCCGCTTCCGCAATGTGCATCTTGCTTTCTGCAGCCTCCGCGACTCTCGCTGCGAAGGGCGGCTCAGACGACTTCCCGCCAGCCGCTATGGCGCCCCCCACTATGCGGCGGACAATCCCAGATGCTTCTAACGCATCGATGTCGCGCCGAATAGTCATTTCAGATACGCCGAACTCTTTGGAGAGCGTCGCGAAGTCAATCTCGCCACGCGCGAGTACGCGCTCCTCGATGATCTCCCTACGCTTCTTCGCTGCCATTGCTCAATCCAATCAGAGATTTGTGGCATATTCACAGATCCAATGTTGCAGTTCTGTAAATTCTGGTCACAAATGAGTAATGTATGTGAATATATAACAGCACTATGCCTCTGTCTATGAGGCGTCCAAAATCTCTCTCCGCGAAAGGCATCCTGATGGCCAACTGGCTCGACTCGGTATTCAAAGTAAACAAACCCGTGATTGCGATGCTCCACCTCTCCGCGCTACCCGGTGATCCCGGGTTCGACTCCGCTGCAGGGGTGCGTGCAGTAGTCGAGCGAGCTAAGTCTGAGCTCGGCGCACTCCAGGAGGGTGGCGTTGACGGAATCATGATTTCGAACGAGTTCAGCCTTCCCTACCTGACAGCTACCGAGCCAATCACCGCTATCACGATGGCGCGGGTAGTCGGGGAGCTACTCAACGAGATTTCGGTTCCTTATGGCGTAAACGTGTTGTGGGATGGTCGCGCATCTATCGATCTAGCCGTCGCGACCGGCGCCCAGTACGTGCGCGAAATCTTCACTGGCGTCTACGCAAGTGACTTTGGGCTGTGGAACACCAACATCGGCGAAGTCGCACGCCATCGCGCCCGGGTGGGCGGCAAGGACGTCAAACTCTTCTTCAACATCGTGCCTGAATCTGCAAAATACCTTGCAGACCGTGACCTAAAATCTATAACCGAAACGACGGTCTTCGCTACGCTCCCAGATGCAATCTGTGTTTCAGGGTTGACCGCTGGCGCAGCGACTGACGTCCAAGCATTGACCACGGTGAAGAATGCGGCGGGCAGTGTTCCGGTATTCGTCAACACAGGAGTACGTGCCCACAATGTCGGAGAGCAGCTCACTATCGCAGACGGCGCAATCGTCGGCACCTATTTCAAACAGGATGGTGTCTTCGAGAATCGGGCAGACCGAACACGAGTTGAAGAACTAATGGGCGCGGCACGCGATTTCCGCGCAACGCTCGGCTAGCGTCTTGCGTCGGCAAGAAGCAGCCCGAATTTCTCGCAGACCTGGACCGAACCGGAATTCAATAACTGGGATTGAACACGCCAACCTCGGGCTACCCCGAGCGCGCATCCAAGAACATCGTGAGCGCCAACGCGGCACCATCGTTGACGTCGCTTTCGGTGACCTGACTGGCGACAGCGATCACGTCATCCGGAGCCTGCCCCATCGCAACGCCCTGACCGTGCACGGCAGCCCATTCGAGCATGTCGATGTCATTGCGGCCGTCACCCATCGCAAAAACGCGCGTGCGCGGGATGCCGAGTCGTGAGCGAACATTTTCGAGCGCTGTCGACTTGTTGACGCCATCGGGCGCGATGTCGAGCCAGGCCGTCCAGCCCACGTTGTAGCTGACCTTGTGGAGGCCCATCTTTTCGACGACTGCGAGAAAGTCGTCTACCTGGTGTTGCGGTGAAATGACCACAACACGAGTGGCCTGGATCTTCACGAGTTTTTCAAAAGCAACGTTCTCGCTAACCGCCCCAAGTGCTCCGTCAGGAAACTCGCCGTAGACGAAGAACTTGCCGGTCGCATCTTCGACCGCATAGTTCGCCGAACCGAGGTGCTCCTTGATGCTCCTCAAGACCTCGCCCGGGTTGAACATTTCAACAAACTCGCGAGCGTAGCCGCCCTCGCCCATCGGGTCACGCTTCAGGGTGATGGCGCCATTTGAGCACACTACGTAGTCGGGCTTGAGGCTCAACTTTTGCAAGATCGGCAGAGTCATGGCAACCGAACGACCGGTGGCCAACATGACTTCGTGGCCGGCATCCCGAACCTTAGCGACGGCCGCAATCACGGCGTCGTTCATTTCGCCCGACTCAAGCAACACCGTGCCGTCAATGTCGAGTGCGATCATCCAGCGGTCATCGTGAGCTGCGTTGGTCACGCGGTTGGCTCCAATATTTCGAGTCCGCCAAGGTAGGGGCGCAGCGCTTGTGGCACTACGACTGACCCGTCGGGCTGTTGGTGTGTTTCGAGAATCGCGACCAACCAGCGGGTGGTTGCAAGGGTTCCGTTGAGGGTGGCGACAGGTGCCGTCTTGCCCGACTCGGTGCGGTAGCGGATGTCGAGCCTGCGCGCCTGATAGGTCGTGCAGTTCGAGGTTGAGGTCAGTTCGCGGTAGGCGCCCTGGGTCGGAACCCACGCCTCAATGTCGTACTTGCGGGCAGCGCTCGAGCCGAGGTCGCCACCGGCAACATCGATCACGCGGTAGCTGAGCTCGCACGCCTGAAGCATCGACTCTTGGAAGGCGAGAAGACGTTCGTGCTCCTCTTGAGCGTTCTCGGGCAGCACATAGCTGAACATTTCGAGCTTATTGAACTGGTGCACGCGCAGGATGCCGCGGTTGTCTTTGCCAGCAGAACCCGCTTCGCGGCGGTAACAGGTCGACCACCCTGCGTAGCGCAGTGGGGCCTTCGACAGGTCAAGAATCTCGTCGGAATGGTACCCGGCGAGCGCCACTTCACTGGTGCCGGTGAGGTAGAGGTCGTCGGCAGGAAGGTAGTAGACCTCGTCGGAGTGTTCACCGAGGAATCCGGTGCCGGCCATGATCTCTGGCCGCACAAGGGTGGGAGTGATGAGGGGGATGTAGTCTCCGGCAATCGCACGGTCGAGGGCCATGTTCATGAGACCCAGTTCGAGACGCGCGCCAACACCCTTGAGGAAGTAGAAGCGGCTGCCCGATACCTTCACTCCGCGCGGGATGTCGATGGCTCCCAGGATCTCGCCGAGGTCGGCGTGGTCGCGTGGTTCAAATTCGAATGATGCGGGCGTGCCAACTTCGCGCACAAGCTCCCAGTCATCTTCGCCGCCGACGGGAACACCGTCGAGCGTGATGTTGCCGAGCGAGCCAACGATGCGTGTGAACTCTGCCTCAGCTTCGGTCGACACTAACTGGGCGGCCTTCACACGCGCAGACAGCTTCTGTGCCTCCGCGACAAGAGTCTTCTTCTCCTCTGAAGGCGCTTGAGCGACCTTCTTGCCGAAACTGTTTTGCTCAGCCCGGAGTGTCTCGAATTCACCAATGCTGGTGCGGCGCTTCTGGTCGGCCGCAATAGCGTCGTCGACCAACTGAACGGATGCGCCGCGGGCGAGTTGCGATTGCCGCACAGCGTCGGAGTTTTCTCGGAGAATTTGGGGGTCAATCACCCCTACAGCCTACCGATTCATGGCGTAGCGTTTATCTGTGCCCATCCTCCGAACTGCGAAGCGCAAAGCTGCGGTTGTTTACAACCCCATGAAGGTCGATCTCGCGAAGCTGAAGAAGACCGTATCCGCTGCCGCTAAAGCTGCGGACTGGGCAACGCCCGTCTGGTTTTCCACTACTAGAGAGGATGCGGGGCAGGCTGCCACTGGCAGTGCGATCCGCCGCGGCGCGCAGGTTGTGATCGCAGCAGGCGGCGATGGCACAGTGCGAGCTGTGGCAGAAGCTCTGCGTGGCAGCGGAGTTGCGATGGCCGTCGTTCCGGTGGGCACCGGCAACCTGCTCGCGCGCAACCTAGATTTGCCGACCGGAAACATCCGCGACAGCGTCGACATTGCGTTCAATGGCTTCGATCGCAAGCTTGACCTCGGCATGGTTGAGATTGTTCGTGACAATGACGATCACGAAGAGCACGCCTTCTTGGTGATGGCTGGTCTTGGGCTCGATGCGAAGATGATCAAGAACACGAGCACAAAACTGAAGAAGGCTGTGGGCTGGCTTGCCTACGTCGACGGCATTGCGCGCTCCATTCCCGAACTGCGGCCGGTTCAACTTCACTTCAGTGTGGATGGCGGACCCAACCGCTCCCTGAGCGCCCACACCGTGATCATCGGCAACTGCGGATCTCTGCCCGGCGGTTTGCTGCTGATGCCGGAAGCGAAACCCGACGACGGCATCCTCGACATGGCAGCACTGGTGCCGCGCGGCCGTTTGGGCTGGTTGAACATCTGGAACAAGATCGCGTGGGAGAACGGTGTGCTGCGCAAGAGCGTGATCGGTCGCCGCATCATCGACCTCTCGAAAGACGTTCGTGACGTGCGCTACGCGACCGGCAGCGATCTCAACATGATCGTTGAGAGCCCCGAAGAGTTCCAGCTCGACGGTGACGAGTTCGGGCTGGCCAAATCAGTGCACGCCTGGGTCGACCCGCTTGCGCTTATTGTGCGGGTGCCGAAGCCTCGTACGAGGTAGCTGAGGGCTCGATCTAGATAGCCGAAGGCTCGTTTGTGGTGATCGCCCGCAACCAGTCGCGCGCCTCAACAAACACATCGTTGCCGTAGCGAGGGGTAACGGTTGTCGCGAGCTTGTCAGCGCGCGGGTAGCTGCCCAAGAAGATCACGTTGGGGCTGAAACGCTTGAGCCCCAGCAGCGCATCGGCGACACGTTCGTCGAGGATGTGACCCTCAAGGTCGATGACGAAGCGATAGCGACCGAGTGAATCACCAATCGGTCGCGACTCGATCAGACTCATATTGACTCCACGAGTGGCGAACTGTTCGAGCATCTCCAGCAGCCGACCAGGAGCATCATCGGGCAGTTCCACGATGATGCTGGTCTTGTCTGCGCCGGTCGGCTCGGGCAGCGTCGTTTCTGAGCTCACGAGAACGAAGCGGGTAACCGCGTTCTGGTTGTTGCCGATCTCGGACGCCAGAACATCGAGGTCGTAGTGCTCGGTGATGCCGGGTGGGGCCACCGCGGCATCCGCCAGTTCGGTATCGAGGAGAGTTGCCGCCGCGGCAACGTTGGAGCTGGCCGGTACGTGGCCGTGGCTCGGCAGGTTGGCGTCGAGCCAGCGTCGCGTCTGGGCGTAGGCCACCGGATGCGCGTTCACGACTTTCACGTCGGCGAGCGCCATGCCCGGCCGGGTGACGAGAACGAAGTTCACGGGAACAAGGTACTCGCCAATGATACGAAGGTTCGGAACGGTGGTCAGTGCATCCTGCGTCGCACTCACCCCGCCCTCAATCGAGTTCTCGATCGCGATCATCGCAGCAATGCTGCGACCACTCGTCACATCATCGAGGGCTTCGCCCACATTGTTGACGCTCTTCCAGTGCGCCCCAGCCGCATCCGGAACCTGCTTCAGCGCAGCCTCCGTAAAGGTTCCGGCGGGCCCCAAGTAGCTGTAGCTCACTGAGTCGGGGCTGGGCGTCGAAGTCATGACACGAGTTTAGGGTGCCAGCGGCTATCCGTAGGTCGGTGCGGCAGGCAGCCCAAAGAACTCTTCAAGAGTTTGGATGCCGGTGCGCTGCAATTCGGTAGCAAGTTCCCTGCCCACAAACCGCATGTGCCACGGCTCGTAGTTGTACCCCGTGATGTCAGTCTTGCCGAGCGGGTAGCGCACCGTGAAGCCATACTTCCAGCCATTGGCAGCCAACCACTGACCCTGCGGGGTATCTCCGAAGCACTGTTCGAGAGTGCAGTTCGCTGGCCGCGCGCTAACATCGATCGACAGCCCGGTCTGGTGTTCGCTATGGCCGGGGCGCGCACTCGTGAGGTCTGCCGCCTGCTGCCCGAGACTCGAAACCCATCCCGCATACACCCTCTCCTGAGACCAGTAGCTGCGATAGGAACTCTGCGACTGCATCTGTAGACCCGTTTCGGCGGTGAACGCCGCAAACATTTCGACCACAGCGGCAGCAGCATCCGGAGTCAAGTAGGGCTCGTAAACGTAAGGCACGTTGACGAAGACAAGGTTTGGTTCGTAACTCGTCGGGCTAATCGGGCGCCGTTTGTTGGCGACGACCCAAAGGCTGCTCGCATCGTCTTTCGAAAACTTCGCCCTATCGAACGTTGGGGTGGGAGTCGGCGTTGGGGTGGGAGTCGGTGCTGGTTTTGGTGTAGCCGTTGCGCTCGGAGTGGAGCTCGGCGTCGCGACCGGATCGGACGCCGGGGTGAGCGCGACAAAGGTCACCGCTGCGGCCAGCACTACAACGACCACGATCGCGAAAGTGATGATTACCCCTCGGCGGTTCGATCCGTCAAAAGCAGGAAGGAGTCGACCAGACACACATCGATAATATTCCTATGACTCGACGCAGTTCTAGTAAACGATCACCCGGCTATGTCGAGAGTAGGCTTGGACTATGGCAAGCGAAGTTATCCACGACCCCACAATGCACCGCTATGAGTTGCTTGTTGATGGCGTTCAGGCAGGCATTGCCGACTACCAGCTCCGCGACGACGCGATCGTGTTTGTGCACACCGAAATCGACCCCAATTTTCGCGGTCAGGGTCTTGGCGATGAACTCGCCCGCGGTGCCCTCAACCTGGTGCGGGCAGAAACCGATGACCGTGTTGTTGCCAAGTGCGAATTCATCGACCGCTTCATTACCGACAACCCCGAGTACGGCGACCTGCTCGACCGCTAGTTCAATTGCGGAAGGTGGCGCGTGTGCAACTGCCGCCTCAGCGACGAGGAACGACGACCGGATGCCCGGCGACGTCGTGCAGGTCAACTGGTAGCCCATACACGCGTTCTACGCGCTCGGCCGTGAGCACTTCGCTCGGTGTTCCGATTGCGTCGAGCTTGCCGTGCGCAATGAGTGCAAGACGGTCGGAGTATGCCCCCGCCAGACTCAGATCGTGGAGCACCACTACGACAGCTCGGCCGTCTGCCGCCATGGCTTTCGCGACCCGCATCACATCTTCTTGGTGTCGCAGATCGAGGGCAGCGGTGGGCTCATCAAGAAAGACAACAGGGGTGTGCTGGGCAAGCACGCGCGCGAGCGAGACTCGCGCCTTTTCACCGCCAGACAGTGTTGTGTAGCGACGCGCACCTAGGTGGGCAACATCCGTCGCCTCGAGCGCAGCATTCACGACGGCCACATCATCGCGACTCTCGATCGAACGCGCCCACGGGCTGCGGCCCATCGCGACGACCTCAGAGACCCGGAACGGAAAGCTGACGCTGTTCTCTTGGGTCAGCACCGCACGCAGGCGGGCAAGTTCGGCATGGCGGATGCCACCAACATCCCGACCATCAAGGGTCACAGTGCCACTGTCTGGTTTGCGGTCGCCGCTCAAGACCGAGAGCAGGGTCGACTTTCCGGCGCCGTTTGGCCCGACGAGCGCGAGCACTTCGCCGCGCTGCACGTCGAGGCTCACACCGTCGAGGATGGCGCGGGAATCAATACGAACACCTACATTGCGTGCACTGATCATGCCCAACCTCCGCTGAGTTTGCGTTGGCGGAACAGGAGGTAGAAGAAGAATGGACCACCGACGAGTGAGGTGAGCAGGCCGATCGGAAGGTCGCCCCCCGCGACAACAGAACGAGCAAGCAGGTCAGAGAGTACGAGCAGCACACCGCCTCCGACCGCACTTGCGACGATGAGCTGGCGATGGGCTGGCCCTATGGCCATTCGGATGGCGTGCGGAACAACGAGACCGACGAAGGCGATGATGCCGACAAAGGCGACCGCGACTCCGGTGAGTAGCGCGACGATCACAATCGAGACGATGCGCAGCCGCTCAACATTGACACCGAGGTGACGGGCGTTGCGCTCCCCCAGCGCCAGCAGGTCAAAGGGGCGCGCGAGCACAACGGCGGCGGCGAGACCGATTGCGGTCACGAGGGCGACGATAAGCACTTCGCCCCACCGCGACCCGTTGAGCGAACCGAGTTGCCAGAACACGATCTGCTCACGGCTGCCCGAGTCGGCGACGAACAGCAAGAAGGCGAGGCCAGCACCGGCGAATGCGTTGACTGCGATACCCGTCAGCAGGAGGGTCACGACTTCGGTGCGGCCATTAGCGCGCGACACAAAATAGACGAGCAGTGTTGCCAGCAGGCCGCCAACGAAAGCGAAGAGGGCGATCGCCCCATCCCCCAACGCGGCGACGCCGACAACAATGGCAATTGCTGCGCCCAAAGCGGCACCGGATGACACACCAACGACACCAGGTTCAGCCAGCGGGTTGCCAAAAATTGCTTGCATCACGGCGCCAGCGACGGCGAGTGCGGCGCCAACCACCAAGGCCATCGCAATGCGGGGAAAGCGCACCACCCAGAGCGTGGATTCCACGATCGAATCGGTGGGAGCCCAATCATTCTGGACACCGAGGGCTCGCAGTAGTGACCCGCCAACTTCAGTCGGGCTCACTGGCAATTGCCCGAGCACCGCCGACGCCACGATGCCGCCCACAAGGAGCGCGGCAAGGGTGAGCGTGAGGGTCAGGCCGCGAAGGGTGGGGTTCACGGAACGCGCTGCAGCCATTCTTCGGTGCCGAACTTCTCGGCAACAAGTGCTTCGGCAAGAGCAAGTTCCTCGCTAGTGATTTCGCTCTCGGTAAGGCCGTAGAGCCCGCGGAAAGTCGCGACCATACGATCCAAAATTTCCGAGCGTTCCATACCGGTCTGGCTACGCAATGGGTCTACGCGCTTCGCTGCCGACTTGGTGCCCTTGTCGCTCATTTTCTCGCGACCAATGCGCAGCACCTGCACCATCTTTTCGCCATCGATGTCGTAGCTCATGGTGACGTGGTGCAGCACCGAGCCAGCGCCGAGACGCTTCTGGGCGGCGCCACCGATTTTGCCGGTCGGGCTCGTGATGTCGTTGAGCGGCTGGTAGCTGGCGTCGATGCCGAGGGACTTGAGAGCAATGATGACCCACTCATCGAGGAAGGCATAGGAGTCAGCAAAGCTCATGCCGTGCACGAGCTCGACGGGGGCATAAATCGAATAGGTGATAACAGAACCGGCTTCCATAAACATGGCGCCACCTCCCGAAATACGACGCACCACTTCGAAGCCGTACTTTGTGGCGTTCTCGAGGTCGACCTCGTTGCGCACTGACTGGAAGCTGCCAATCACGACGGCAGGCTTATCCCACTCCCAAATGCGCAAAGTTGGTTTGCGGCGACCAGACGCCACCTCTTCGGCGAGCACCTGATCCATCGCCATCTGCACTCGAGGCTGCAACGGCGGGCCAGTCACAATCTGCCAGTCATAGTCTTTCCAACTCGTGGCACGCTGCAGGGCACGACGGATCGCCGTGGCCACAGATTCTGCAGAGAAGCCGAGCATCACTGTGCCCTCGGGAAGAGCCCGCTGAATCGCGCTCGTGACGGTCTTCGCGTCAGAGTTGGCGGGGAGGCCATTGATGGCGCTGTCGATGGCACCAAGTGCCTCATCGGGCTCGAGAAAGAAGTCGCCAGCGAGCCGGAAATCGGTGATGGTGTCGTCAACGACATCGAGATCGACCACTACGAGTTTTCCGCCGGGCACTTTAAATTCGCCGTGCATCACTCACCCCTGTCTAGTTGTGCTGAATCAAGCCTAATGTGCGGCATCCGCCGACGGTATCGACCAGTCGAGCGGAGGAACAAACTCGCCATGCCCATGGTCGATCATCCGGCGCCGCAACCGTATGAACGACTCATCGAGAGCCTCGGTTCCCGGGAATCGGGTAATGCCCGTGTGGCTGTACTCATACACATTCCACGACGGCCATACGTGCAAGTGTGCGTGTGGCACCCGGTAGCCCTCAAACATCAGGCCGACACGATCGGCGTCCCATTCCTCGCGCTGGGCAAGCCCAATAAGCCGGCCAACTCGAAAAATGTGCATCGCGAGCTCTTCGTCGAGCTCGCTCCACCGATCAACCTCAACGCGCGGAATCACGAGCACGTGACCCGGCTTGCGGGGCTCGATCGTGAGAATGGCAAAGACACGAGCATCCGCCCACACGAAGCGCCCGGGCGAGCGACCGTTCAGAATCTCGGTGAAAATTGACGCCATTATTTGTGCGGTGCAGCCTTGAGACGCACATCAAGCCACGCGATAAGGTCAGTGACCACTTCGTCTTTGTTGGTCTCGTTGAAGATCTCGTGACGCGCACCGGGGTAAACGATTGCTTCCATGTCGGTGAGCCTGGAGCGCGTGGCATAGTCGGCCGCGAGCCATTCAATGCTCGTCTCTCCGCCGAGCGAGTCCTCTTCACCGATCATGATCAGCAGCGGAATGTCGCGCTTGATGTGTTTCGTTGGACGGCCGAGCAGACGCATGCTGTCAATGGGGCCGAACAGTTTGAGAGCATCCGCGTAGAAGGTCAGCGGATCGTTGACAAAGTCTTCGGCGATCTGGGGATCGCGGCTCAACCATTCGTAGCCAGTGGTGCCGAGGTCTTTATGTTGGGCGTTCAGATTGCCGCTGTTCATGTGGGCGAAGGTGCGATGCGCGGTGCCGGTGAGGATCGCGACGTCATACTCGTCGGCGTGGTTGTTGAGCACGTCTTGCACCATGAGTGAGCCCCACGAGTGGCCAAGCAGGGCAAGGGGCAGGTCGGGGTTCTCGGCGCGAATGATCTTCGTGAGTTCGCGGATGTTCTCGGTTGCGGCCCGCAAGCCGCCCTTGCCGAGCTTGCCGAGTTTGCTGGCATCTCCATCGTTCTGCTCAAGACCTGTTGCACCGTGGCCGCGGTGGTCGTCGGCATAAACCGTGTAGCCGGCAGTGGCGAGCGCCTGAGCAACAAGCTCATAGCGGAGGGCGTGATCGCCGAGGCCGTGAGTCAGCTGGAGCGCTGCGTGGGCGTGGGGTGATTTCCACACGTAGTAGTGAATCGTCACCCCGTGGGCATCCGTATAGGAGTGGTCAGTTCGTGGCACCGTGAACGTGGGCATTAGTGGGCCTCCTTGCTTGTTCCATAATACGGCGGGGGTGGGCCTGTGCGCCGAATCGGGCGTCAGCAGAACCGGGTATTTAGTTAGCAAAACTAATTTGCTAGACTAACTAAAATGCCCGACAGACTAGATGACGAACTCAGAATCGCACTCATGCGAATCGCTCGTCGCATCCGGCAGCAACGCCATGACGACACGCTGAGTGACAGCCAGCTCTCTGTGCTCTACGTGCTCACCCGTCACGGCGCCAGCACCCTGGCGGCCCTCGCCGAGCACGAACACGTCACACCTCCCTCGATGAACCGCACGGTGAACTGCCTTGTTGACGAGGGGCTCATCCTGCGTTCGAGCTCTCCCGAGGATGGGAGAAAAGTAGCCATCACTGTCACCGCCGCCGGTACCGATCTCGTCGCAAAGACCCGCGAGCGCCGTGCCGCTTGGTTCGCGGCCGAACTCGCAACCCTTGATCCTGGTGAACAGCATGCCCTCCAAGCGGCCATCCCCGTGCTAATGAAGCTGGCCGATTCGTGAGCGCAATGTTTCGCTCGCTGCGCATCTTCAACTACCGACTCTGGACAATCGGTGCGATCGTCTCCAATACAGGGGCGTGGATGCAGCGCACCGCCCAAGACTGGATCGTACTCACCGAACTGACCGACCACGATGCTGCCGCTCTCGGATTCACGATGGCGTTGCAGTTCGGCCCGCTGCTGCTGCTCATGCCTGTCGCCGGAATCATCGCCGACCGTTTTGATCGCCGAATCGTGCTGTTGTGGACCCAGTTCAGCCAGTTCGTGCTCGCACTCGGCCTCGGTCTGCTTGTGATCTCCGGCCACGCGCAGCTGTGGCACGTCTACGTTTTCGCGCTCCTGCTGGGCATTGCCACTGCGATCGATGCGCCAGCGCGCCAGGCATTCGTCTCCGAGCTTGTCAGCGACAAAGACCTGCCCAATGCGGTTGCACTCAACTCGATGTCATTCCAGAGTGCACGGCTTATCGGCCCGGCGATCGCCGGTGTGCTCGTCGCGGTCATCGGGTCTGGCCCCGTGTTCCTCGTCAATGCGGCATCCTTTGCTGGCGTGCTGGCATCGCTCTGGTTTATTCGCCGCTCGCAGCTGTACCCCGTGGCCAAACTGGGGCGAGCGAAAGGCCAAATTCGGGATGGGCTGCGCTACGTTCGCAACAGGCCAGACATTCTCATCGTGCTCGTCATGGTGTTTCTGGTGGGAACCTTCGGGTTCAACTTCCCCGTCTTCATCTCCACCATGGCCACGGCAGAGTTCGGCAAGGGCGCAGCCGAATTCGGGCTGCTCTCGTCGATGATGGCGGTCGGCGCGATCGTCGGCTCGCTCATGGCCGCTCGGCGCGAGCGCGCTCGCCTCGGAGTCGTGATCATCGGCTCCGCCTTCTTCGGGTTCGCCTGCTTGCTCGCCGCGCTCGCCCCCAGCTACTGGACCTTCGGGGCAGCGCTCACGATCGTCGGCGTCTTCTCTCTCACCATGATGACCACCGCGAACGCCTACGTGCAGACCTCAACGACCCCGATCATGCGCGGTCGAGTCATGGCGCTCTATCTTGCGATCTTCGCCGGCGGCACCCCCATCGGCGCGCCGATAGTCGGCTGGGCAGCCAACGAACTCGGTGCACGCTGGGCTCTCGGCATCGGCGCCCTCTCGGGGCTGCTCGCTGCCGCTGCCGCCGTCGCCTGGCTCGTCTACAGTCGCGGGATGCGCGTCGGCCGCGTGCCCGAAAGGCGCTTCCGCTTGCGGTTGCGCTTCCCGCCCGAGCCCACTCCCGATGAGGCTCGCGAGCTCGCGACCCAAGAGATCGCGATCGTCGAGACCACTACCCGGCGCATTAGCTAAGCTTCGCGCGTAATCTCCACACTCACGAACAGCTTCGAACCGAACGGGCCAGCGTAGACACCACGCAGCGGCGGAACGTCATTGTAGTCGCGACCGCGACCAACCAGAACGTGCCGGTCACCAATATCGATCAGGTTCGTCGGGTCGTAGCCACGCCACTGCCCGTTGCAGAACCATTCGATCCACGCGTGGGACTCTCCCACAACGGTTTCGCCAATCGCGGCATCCGGCTTCGGGTGCAAATATCCCGAAACGTATCGTGCCGGGATGCCAGCCGAACGCAGAGCGCCCAGCGCGAGATGCGCGATGTCCTGACAGACACCCTTGCCACCAGCCCACGCTTCGGCAGCAGTCGAGTGCACGCCAGTAACGCCACTCATGTACTGGATGGCGTTACCGATGGCCATCGAAATCTGGAGCGCACTCTCGCACGCATCATCCGACTTAGATGCGATGTCCTTTGCGAGCGCCACAACCTCAGCCGGGGGTTCGGTACGATGCGTCTGACTGAGATTCTCGACAGCGTCCATCGACAGCTCTGCCGTAGCCGAAAGCTCATCCCAGCTCATGCCCTCAGATTCGTGCTCGCGCTCATGCACCTCAACGAGGCTCGTCGCCGTGAGCGACAACTCTTTGTGGCCCGTGAGCACCTCAAAGGAGGCAACCCGCGAACCCCAATAGTCGACATAGTTGCTCTGACTCGACAGCGGCAAGATCTCCAAGTTCGAGAACAAGACGAGTTGACCCTCGACGCTGGCAGGCAGCATCCGAGCCTCGTTATACGACGCCGTAACCTCGCCGCCGTAGCTGAAACCAGTGGAGTGAACGATCCTGAGACGTTTCATGAGATCTCTCCTACCCACTCGGGAGCGGCATTCGTCGGGAAGTAGCGCTGACGCACTGCCTCCGAAGCCGCACTCGTCGCTGCCTGCACACGATCCATATGGTGGGGCAGGTCATCCAAAATTTCGGTAATCGGCCGATACTCGAGCTCACTGCGAATCTTGCCGAGCAGTCGTTGCGCGTCATCGGCAACACCCACCCGGTTCATACGGCGAGGTTCAAGCTCGCGCATGCAATCCTCTGCCCGCGAGACCGAGAACAGGATGCTGCGCGGGAACAGGCGATCAAGCAGCAAGAACTCTGCCGCGTTGCTCGCGCTCGGCACCCCACGGTACGTGCGCAGGTAAGGCTCGTAGGCGCCACAGGAGCGAAGAATCGTGGTCCACGATGGGCCACTCGCTTCGGTGAGACTGCGCGTAGCCAAGAGGCGCGCGGTCATGTCTGCGCGCTCAAGGCTGCGGCCGAGCGTAAAGAATTGCCACGCTTCATCGCGGCTCGTAGCCGACTCGATGATGCCAACGGCAAGAGCGCTGCGCTCGCGAACCCAGGAGAAGAAGTCGGCGACTTTGTCTTCGGAAATGCGACGCGGCATCCGGGCTCGTGTCGTGTTGAGGCACTCCCACAGTTCGGTCGAGACGATCTCGCGTGCCCGACGAGCATTTTCACGGGCGGCACCGAGCGAGTAGGCGATCGACGCCGGCTCAGACCGATCGACGGCCAGGATCGAAAGCACGTCACCGCGGGTGAGCACGGCATCCGTCGGAGCTTCGCTTCCCATCACACTCAAGAGTGCGCGGCAGGCGTCATCCTCTTCGATCCATGGGTCTTCGAGCAGCAGCTGGAGGTGTACGTCGAGGATGCGGGCCGTTCCGTCGGCACGTTCAATGTAACGCCCGATCCAGAACAGCGATTCTGCGATGCGGCTCAGCATGATTGACCTCCCTCGGTGTCGACACTCTGCTGTTGCTGCTCTTCTTGACGTTTTCTCTGGGTGAGTCCACGACTGCTGTCGTGATCCTCTGCGTGATCGTCATGGGCGCCCGCTTCCAAGAGCATCTCGGGCGTAATGACAGTGATCGCTTCGGTATCCGCCTGACCTTCGACGAGACCCTGCACGCTGCTCGCTGCGCCCTCGAGCTTCTCGCGACCAACAACCCACGTGTCTTTCGAGCCGCCACCCTGCGAGCTATTGACGACAAGTTGTCCCTCGGGCAACGCCACACGGGTGAGACCGCCTGGCAGTACCCACACATCATTGCCGTCGTTGACAGCGAAGGGGCGAAGGTCGGCGTGACGCGGGCGCATGCCGTCTTCAACAACCGTGGGAATGGTCGAGAGCTGCACGACCGGCTGCGCGATCCATCCTCGAGGGTCTTTGCGTAGCTGAGTCTTCAGCGTTGCCAACTCATCTTTGGATGCCGCCGGGCCAATAACGAGTCCCTTACCGCCTGATCCGTCAACCGGTTTCACGACCAGCTCATCGAGTCGATCGAGAACCTCTTCGAGGGCTCCCGGATCTTCAAGTCGCCACGTGTCTACGTTGGGGATGATCGGCTTTTCGCCGAGGTAGTACTCGGTGAGGTCGGGAAGGTAGGTGTAGACGAGCTTGTCGTCAGCGACACCGTTTCCGACCGCATTGGCGATCGTCACGTTGCCGAGGCGTGCAGCGAGCATCATGCCTGGGCTGCCGAGCATGGAGTCGGCACGGAACTGCAGCGGGTCGAGGAACTCGTCGTCAACACGGCGGTAGATCACGTCGACGCGGGTAGGGCCTGCTGTGGTGCGCATCCAGACGCGACCACCAGAACAGAAGAGGTCACGACCTTCGACCAGTTCGACACCCATGAGACGAGCGAGCAGCGTGTGCTCGAAGTAGGCGGAGTTGTACACACCGGGAGTGAGCACAACAACCGTGGGCTCCTCAATGCCGCTCGGCGCGCTCGCCCGCAGTGCCTGCAACAGTTTGTGCGGGTAGTCGCCGACGGGGCGAACCCGCATGGAGACGAACAGTTCTGGAAGGGTCTGAGCCATCACTCGACGGTTCGAGATCACATAGCTGACACCGCTGGGCACGCGCACGTTGTCTTCAAGCACTCGCCAGGCGCCCACCTCATCGCGAATCAGGTCGATGCCACTGACCTGAATCCGCACACCGTTCGCCGGATCGATGCCGGCAGCTTGACGATGAAAGTGGCTGGATGAGGTAATCATCCGTGCCGGAATCACGCCATCTTTGATGGCATTCTGTGGGCCATAAATATCGGCCAAGAATGCTTCGAGCGCACGCACTCGCTGCGAGACTCCCTCTTCAACCTGCTTCCATTCGGAGAGGTCGATTACTCGAGGTACGGGGTCTAGAGGAAAGGGTCTCTCTTCACCCGCGAAGTCGAAGGTAACGCCCTGAGCGAGGTAGCTATCTGCCAGCGCTTCAGTGCGCCCACGCAACTCTTCTTGAGTCATCTGAGCGAGTGCGTCGTGGATCTCCCGATAAGGGCGACGTATCTCGCTGTCAGCAGAGAACATCTCATCCCACGCCGCTGGTCCGGTGCGTTTGGAGGCGCTTGATGTGTATCCGTCAAACAAATCTGCCATGTACAGACAATATGCGCCTGAGGCGTTTTCCGCTCGCTAGCGGGTCGATTACAGCAGATCGTCGCGCACAATTTACAGTTAAGCAATGCCTAACACCCTCCCCACCATTCTTGTTCTCCCCGGCGGAGGGTACTCGCGACTCGCACCCCACGAAGGCGAGCCCGTTGCTGCCTGGTTGCGATCTATCGGGTGGAACGCTCGCGTCGTTGACTACCCCGTCGCAACGAAGCATCCAACCCCTTTGCTGGCAATTCAGTCTGAAATTGCGAAGGAACGTGCGCTAGGAGCCCCGATGGTGGGCGTTTTGGGCTTCTCCGCCGGCGGTCACCTCGCTGGTCACGCCGCTGTTGCACCCATCGCGAAGAGCGAAGAGCGCCCCGATTTTGCGGTGCTCGGTTACCCCGTTGTCAGCATGATCAGCCCGACCCACGAAGGGTCACGCGAGAACCTGATCGGTCTGGATGCCAACGCCTACCTCCGTGAAGACACGTCGCTTGAACTGTTGGTCACCCCTGCCACGCCGCCCATGTTTATCTGGCACACCGCGGCCGACGAACCCGTTCCGGTTGCCGAGCACTCCTACCCGCTCGCTGTTGCCCTCGCGGCAGCCGGAGTGCGCCACGAATTGCACGTGTTCGCTGATGGCAAGCACGGGCTGGGGCTCGCTGAAGGCACCGCGGCCGAGGCTTGGCAGTTGCTGTGCGAAATCTGGTTGAGCTCGCTGCGCTAGCTGCGTTCGCGAGTATGGGGACGCGTAGTTTCGCAAGCTGAAGGTTTTCGCTTCGGCGCTGGAGCCCGAAGTAAGAATTGTGCCGTCCCTGCTCGTTCTTCGACATTGAGAGAACATCCGTTTATTTCGGCGGGAATGGAGACAATGTTGTAGGAAACCGGCAGAATATACGGCCAGAACCATTACCTCTTCGACTATGCGAGTACGCGAGATACCATGACGCGCATGAGCCAATACCAGCCCCCTGTCAAAGACATCGTCTTTCTGCTCGAGCACGTGGCGGGATACCCAGACATTGCTGGGCTGCCCGGCTTCGAACACGCCGATCTCGACACCGTCGTCGGAATCTTGGAGGAGTGCGGCAATTTCATGGCCAAGGTCGTCGCCCCAACGAACCGCGCTGGCGATAAAGAGGGAGCACGCTGGAAACCTGATGGGTCAGTCGTCACCCCGACCGGCTTCAAAGAGGCCTACAAGCAGTACGTAGACGCGGGCTGGGGCTCTGTACCGTTGCCGGAGGAGTTCGGTGGCGGCGGGTTCCCCCGCACCGTTGGCTTGATCATCCAAGAGATGATGATGTCGGCGAACTTGGGCTTCTCCCTATGCCCGCTGCTCACCCAGGGAGCGATTGAAGCGCTGCTCCATTACGGCGACGACGAGCTCAAGCAACGATATCTGCCGAAGATGGTTACTGGTGAGTGGGCCGGCACTATGAACCTGACGGAGCCGCAGGCCGGCTCGGATGTCGGTGCCCTGACCACGCGTGCTGTGCGCCAAGACGATGGCACCTACGCTATCTCCGGCCAGAAGATCTTCATCACATTCGGTGACCACGACCTTTCTGAGCAGATCGTGCACCTGGTGCTCGCTCGGATCCCGGGCGCGCCGGAGGGTACCCGCGGCATCTCCTGCTTTATCGTGCCGAAGTTCCTCGTGAACGACGACGGATCGCTCGGTGAGCGCAACCCGGTGCACACGGTATCGATCGAGCACAAGATGGGAATCCACGGTGCGCCAACCTGCGTGCTCTCCTATGAGGACGCCACCGGATACCTGATTGGTGAGGCGAACTTGGGCATGCGCATCATGTTCGTCATGATGAACAGTGCCCGGCTGTCGGTCGGTACGCAGGGTCTTGCCGTGGCGGAACTCGCGTACCAGCAGTCGCTTGAATACGCCAAGGAGCGTCGCCAGGGGCGGGCGGTTGGGGCTACCGAAGACTCTGCCATCATCGATTTCCCCGACGTACGTCGGATGCTAATGACGCAAAAGGCGTCGATCGCTGCTCTCCGCTCCCTGATGCTACTGAACGCGAGCTACGTCGATCACAGCATGCATGAACCGGAGGAGAACGCGCGTAAGCGGGCGGACGAGATCGCGGGTCTGCTCACCCCAATCTGCAAATCGTTCGGCACCGACCTCGGCAATGAGCTCACGTCTCTCGCCCTGCAGATTCACGGTGGCATGGGCTACATCGAGGAGACCGGCATGGCGCAGCATGTGCGTGATGTGCGGATCGCGGCGATCTATGAAGGCACGAACGGTATCCAGGCCGCTGACCTCGTTGGCCGGAAACTAGGCGTGCGCGATGGCGCTTCGGTGATGGAGTTTCTCGCCAGCATGCGCGAGATCGACGCTCAACTAGCCGAAGCCGGTGACCAGTTCGCCTCGATTCGGGCGGAACTGACCAAGCAGTTAGACGCCCTAGATCAGGCCACCGCGTGGATGCTGCGCGCCGGCCGCGCTGACCCGAACGCCGTTCTGGCGGGCTCAAGCCCGTACCTGCGCATGTGGGGCCTGTGCACCGGTGCCTGGCTGCTTGCCCGTGCTGCTCTGGCCGGTCAAGCCACCGGTGACGCCGAGGTGGCCGAGACCCAGCTGGTGCTCGCGCGATTCTTTGCCGAACAGATTCTGCCGCAATGTTCCGGGCTGCTCAATTCGGCAATCGCCGGGGCCGACGATTTGTTCGCCCTGGGTCCAGCCATGCTCTGATCGACCCAAATTTGCGCAGTAACACAAGGAACCCACGCATGTCCGAAGGAGTGATTTCATGAGGATCGTCGTACTGGTGAAACAGGTACCAGACACCGCTGATGTGAGAAGGCTTGACGTGAACAACGGTCTACTCGACCGGGATGCAGGTGAGCCGATCGTTGACGAGATCAACGAGCGTGCCCTCGAGGTGGCGCTGCGGTATAAGGACGAACACAAGGCAGCCGAGGTCGTCGTGCTCAGCATGGGCCCGGAGAACGCGATCAAGTCGATCCGCAAAGCCCTGTCGATGGGTGCCGACTCCGGCGTGCATGTTGTCGATGAATCCTTGGCGGGGGCGGATGCCCTCCTCACGTCGCTCGCAATCTCCCGTGCCCTCGAGCAGACCCGGTTTGACTTGGTCATCGCTGGCAACGAGTCCACCGACGGCAATGGCGGAATCGTTCCAGCGATGCTCTCCGAACGCCTCGGCGTACCGCTGCTTGGTTTTCTGGCGAACGTCGAGATCACCGAGGCCCAAGTCTCCGGCGAGCGCCAGGGCGACGACGGCACCGTGAACGTGCACGCTGGACTGCCGGCGATCATGACCGTCACTGAGCGTTTCGACTACGCCCGGTTCCCCAACTTTAAGGGCATCATGACAGCGAAAAGGAAGCCGGTCGAAACCGTGACCCTCGCCGAATTGGGGCTTGATGCCGCCGAAGTCTCCAGCCTAGATCGCACCGAGGTCATCTCGACTGCCGAGCGTCCGGCGCGCGCTGCCGGCACCAAGATCGAAGACGACGGCAATGCCGCCGCAACCCTGGTCGAGTTTCTGGCCACCAACCGATTGGTCTAGGAGGACATCCGTGGCTCACATTTTGGTACTCGCAGAGATCTCCCGTCACGGTCACGTGGCCGACTCGGCCCGCGGGCTGCTGGCATTAGCCTCCCGGCTTGGCGACCCTATTGCGGTCGTCGCCACCCGGGAGCCTCTGGCGGATGACCTGATCGCCCGGCTCGGTTCTCTCGGCGCGACGCAGGTCTACCAGGCGCAGTCTGAGCAGGCTGACACCGCTCTGGTCGCGCCGCAGGTGGAGGCACTCGCTGCGGCTGTCGCGACGCTCAACCCAGCCGCCGTTCTTCTCTCCCACTCCTTCGACGGGCGCGAGGCTGCGGCACGGTTGGCGGTCCGCACTGGAAGCGGTGTGCTGGTCGATGCAATAGACGTCCGGACCGAAGATGGTCGGATCATTGCGAGCGGTTCCGTCTACGGCGGCAACTATCTGGTCGACTCGACCACCACCGGGATGCCGATAATCACTGTGCGCCCGGGTGCCATCGACGAGAGCGCGCCGGCGGCATCCGCTCAGGTCATCTCCGAGACGGTCACCGTCGACGCAGCGAAAGCCGGCATGATCGACTCCTACAACGATGCACCTGAGGTCTCCGTACGACCAGAATTGCTCGGCGCCAAGAAAGTCGTGTCGGGCGGCCGCGGCTTCGGATCAAAGGAGAACTTTGCCATGGTCGAGGAGCTGGCGGATGCTCTCGGTGCGGCGGTCGGTGCCTCCCGGGCCGCCGTCGATGCCGGCTATTCGCCTCAGACCACCCAGGTCGGCCAGACCGGAGTCAGTGTGTCTCCCGACCTGTACATCGCGCTGGGCATCTCCGGTGCCATCCAGCACCGCGCGGGCATGCAAACCGCGAAGACAATCGTGGCGATCAACAAAGACGCAGACGCACCGATCTTTGACGTGGCCGATTTCGGGATCGTCGGTGACGTGTTCACGATCGTGCCGCAGCTGATCGAAACAATCAAGTCGCGCTCGGCATGATGGCTACTTCGCCTCGCACGAAGACGGTGCGTAGCCCCTGGCTCAAGCTGGGCGGGCTCGTTCTGCTAATCATCGTGGTGCTGCTGGCGGTGGTATTGGTTGCCAAGTGGATGATCGGGCTCGCCGGTGTGCAACAGTTCATGGCTGACTATCCGGGCAAACAGCCCCTTCCGGAGTCAGCCCCGATTGGTTTTCCGGCCTGGCTAGGTTGGCAGCACTTTCTGAATATTTTCTTCCTTCTGTTGATCGTGAAGAGCGGCTGGCAGGTGCGCGTCGCGACACGGTCCCGCACCTACTGGACGAGGAAAAACACAGGTTTGATTCGTACCAAGCGAAGCCCCATGAGAATCAGCCTCGACCTGTGGCTGCACTTCAGCGTGGATGCTCTCTGGATTCTCAACGGCATCATCTTCATCGTGCTGCTGTTCGCAAGCGGGCAATGGATGCGCATCGTTCCGACCGACTGGGGTGTAATCCCGAACGCCCTTTCGGCAAGCCTGCAGTACCTTTCGCTAGATTGGCCGGTGGAGACCGGTTGGGTGAATTACAACTCGCTGCAACTGCTCGCCTATTTCGTCATCGTCTTCATCGCCACTCCGCTGGCAATCATTTCCGGATTACGCATGAGCTCGATATGGCCCCCGGATGCGACCAAGCTGAATAAGGCGTACCCGATGGAGTGGGCTCGAGCAGTGCACTTCCCGGTGATGCTGTATTTCGTGGCATTCACCATCGTGCACGTCACGCTGGTGCTGGCCACCGGGGCGCTCAACAACCTGAATCACATGTATGCGGGAACCGACGAGATGAACTGGGTCGGTTTCTGGATCTTCGTCGCATCGTTGGTGGTTCTGGCTGCGGTCTGGCTGCTCGCTCGTCCCCTCTTTCTCAGACCGATCGCATCCCTCTCGGGCAAAGTGGGCCGCTGAGCCCCAGAGTGCTGGGGCTCGTCGATGAACCCCGTTCGAAGCAGCGCAGTCACGGTGGGAACTCTAGTTGAGCTCGCTGCGCTAACGGCGCAGGCTGAACGCTTCGGCTTTAGCAGTGGAGCCTGACACGAGAATCGTGTCGTCTGCCGCGATGACGGTGTTCTCATCGGTGTGGGTCCAGGTGCCGTTGTGGGGGCGCACTGCCGTTATCGTGACCCCTGCAGTCGAGCGCACGCGCGATTCGCAGAGCGCTTTGCCGACGATGCCCGCGGGCGGCGCCATGGTCACGAGTGAGAAACCGTCGCCGATTTCCAGGTAATCCTGCATCGATCCGCGCACGAGGTGAGCAACGCGGCGACCCATCTCCTTCTCGGGGTAGATCACGTGGCTCACACCAAGCTGCTCCAAGATCGTGCCGTGCGCATCGCTGACGGCCTTGGCCCAGACGTGGGCAACATTGAACCGCAACAGCAACGAGGTGGTGAGGATGCTCGCCTGAATGTCACTGCCGATCGCCACAACCACGCGGTCAAACTCGGGCACCGCCAACTGCTGCAGCACCTCTTCGCGAGTGGAGTCTGCTGACACGACATGCGTGAGTTGACCATTGAGCTCCTGCACGATCGACTCATCCATATCGATGCCGAGCACTTCGGTGCCATTGGCCATGAGTTCCAGCGCGAGCGCGCGACCGAAACGGCCTAACCCGATCACCGCGACCGAATCTGCTGCGGCCACGGACGAGGCATCCGAACCAGAGAACATGCGCAATTTAGCCAATGATCGGCCTTTCTTTGGGGAGTTCATACATGACAGCGCGTTCGCGCAAGGCAAGCGCGGTAGCGAAACCAATGGGGCCAAGGCGGCCAACGAACATGAGCACCGCCAGAATCAGCTGGGCAGCAATCGGCAGTTCCGGGGTGATGCCCTCCGAGAGGCCCACAGTGCCGAACGCTGAGACTGTCTCGAAGAGCACTGGGCTCAGCGGCAAGCCCGACAGCAGCATGATCGCTACCGTGGATGCCGCAACGACGCCAACAGAGAGCAAGACAACGGCGATTGCTTGGCGGTGCACCGCGCGCGACAGTCGCTTGCCGAAAACGTTGACCACGCCATCTCCGCGCACCTCGGCGAGGAGGATGAAGAAGAGCACCGCGAAGGTCGTGACCTTGATGCCACCGGCAGTGCCGGCCGGGCCACCACCGATAAACATGAGCGCGGTCATCCCGAACTGGGTTGCTTCGCTCATGGCACCGATGTCGATGCTGTTGAAGCCAGCCGTGCGGGTTTGAACCGACTGGAAGAAGCCAGCGAGGAGCTTGGTCTGCCAGTCGAGCGGGCCGAGGGTTGCGGGGTTGTTCCACTCAATCAAAGTGATGTAGATCGCACCGGCGACGAGCAACAGCGGGGTTGCCGCGATCACGATACGGGTGTTCATGCTCCACTTGAGGCGGTTGCCGCCGTGGCGCAGCAGTTGCACGATCACCGGGAACCCGAGCCCGCCAAGGATGATCTCGGCGGAGAGGGTGAGCGACACCACCGGGTCGCCAACGAACGACATCATGTTGTCGCTGAAGAGTGCGAAGCCGGCGTTGTTGAATGACGAGACGGCATGGAAGACCGCCAGCCAGGCCGACTCCCCCACACCCTTGCCGTAGTGCAGCAGAAACCAGAGAAAGAGGATGAGCGCGCCGGCGCCCTCGATAATGAGCGAAATCTTGAGCACGCCCAGAATGAGCGAACGAACATCGCCAAAGCCAACGCTCTTGGTTTCGGCGGCAGCAGTGATGCGCGAACGCAGCGAAAGCCTGCGCACAACCGCGATGCCGATGATCGACGCGAACGTCATCACACCGAATCCGCCCACCTGAATGAGCGCCATGATCACGACTTGGCCGAAACCCGTCCAGTACGTGGGGGTGTCGACGATCACATGACCGGTCACGCTTATCGCCGAAACGGCAGTGAAAAATGCCTCAACGGGGCTGGCGGCACCCGGACCGGTACGCGAAATGGGCAACGCAAGCAGGGCTGTTCCTGCGGCGATACCAATCAAAAACCCGAGAAGGGTTAGTTGCGCTGGATGAACCAGCTTTCGCCTAGTACCCGCCCCACGGACGATATTGTGCACCGGCACACACTACGCCTGTTTTAGGCCCGGTGTGGCACTAAATTTAGGCGCAACATGGCGCGAGTTTTAACCGCTGAGCGCCGCGTGATTTAAGCGCTGATCGGCTCCAAGACGAAGACCGGAATTTCGCGCTCAGTCTTAGCCTGATAGTCCGCATAATCGGGGTAGGCAGCGACAGCGCGCTCCCACCACAGGGCCTTCTCGTCACCCGTCACCTCGCGGGCCATAAAGTCACCCTTAAACCCGACATCGTGCAATTCAACGTGGGGCTGGGCCACGATGTTGAAGTACCAGACTGGATGCTTCGGTGCGCCACCCAGGGAAGCCACAACCGCATAGTTGCCGTCGTGTTCCACTCGCATGAGAGCGGTCTTGCGCAGCTTGCCCGACTTAGCACCGACCGTGGTCAGAACGATCACGGGCATCCCGCGCATGAGGTTGCCCTCGTGGCCATTGCTGGCTTCGAAAACGTCGGCCTGGTTGCGAGCCCACTCTGACGTGCTGGGTACGTATTCTCCTGTTAGTGGCATGGCTTAAGGGTACTCCTGCGGGGCTGAGTGCTCGAGTGGAGTTTCTTGTACCCCTCGCGCAGTAGGTAGTTTCTACTCACGCGCCGTCGATGCGGCGAGCGCTTTACTGGGCTCATGATCACATCGCAACGCACGTTGACAAGCGCAATCGTCCTAGTCATTGCCGCCAGCCTCACTGTGTCGCTCAGCGGTTGCTTCAGCAATCCACTCGAAAACTTTACTGACGGCCTTATTGAGGGCACCGTCGAGAAGGTCATCGAGGGTTCGACAGGGATCGACGTGGATGGCGATGGCACGGGAGGGTCGCTGCCCGACTCGTGGCCAGCCGAAGTGCCCGTGCCGGATGGCGCGGTCGTCTTCTCGTTGGCAGTGGGGAGAAGCTACACCGCCTCGATCACTGTTGGCAGCGAAGACAATGCCAAAGCAGGCTACGAGAAGTTCCTTGCCAGTGGCTACGAGATGACGTCGGAAGTTTCCCTCGGCGAGGATACCTACGCTTATGGCCTTCAGAGTGATGACTGGATTGTTCAGTACAGCTGGGGCCAAGACAGCGAGGGAATAGCGACCGTCAACATCTCCGCCGGCCCCACTGGCGAGTAGACCGCTCCGAGAAAAACGGCGCGCTACAACTCAGCGAGAACCCGCTCTAACTCATCCCGACCCGTGACACCCAACTTGCGATAGATGCGAGCGAGATGGTTGTCCACGGTTCGCACTGACAGCCCCAGCTGCTGGCCAATCTCCCGACTACGTTTGCGGCCAGCGGCTGCGCGGGCAATCATCCATTCGCGTTCGGTGAGTTCGTCGCCGCTAGGCTCGGCGGGCACGTGATCCATGTCGGCTGCGAGGCGACGCGCCAGAAGCGTGGCTTTGCGCTGCAACTCGGGCTGGTCAGCTTTCGCCGCGGCCTGAGCACCCGCGAGCAAACCATCGACTGCGAGTGCAGCCACACCAGCCGACACCAGTGAGGGTGCAAGTTCGCAGAGGCGGACAACATCCGCTGGCGCTGATGCGTCACCCCACGCTTGGATGCGGGCAACTAACGGAGCCGGAGAGAGTTGCGTAAGCAGTTGCAACTGATCGCTCGCGCCTGCCGCCTGGCCAAGTCGCAGGGCCACCGTGAGAGTGAGTGCGCTCAGCAAGAAGTGGCCAAGAATGATGCCCTCGGTGACGGCGGTTACGATCACGGCCGCGCCCTCCTCTGGCTCACCGTCTGCAGCAAGGAGCCACGCTTCACATTCGGCCCGCTGGAGGATCACTTTGGCGTCGCTCGCTTGCTCGGGGGCGATGTGGGTGAGCAGCTGACGTGCGGCTTCAGGATCTCCGCGCTGTGCCTCAATAGTGGCGTGAAGTGCTATTGCGGTGCCGAGCAGACCGGTGAAATCTCGCCACCTCAATTGCTCAACAGCGAGCGCCGCCAGGTTGCTTGCTTCGTTCAGTTTGCCCTCATGCAAGCGCACAATTGCGAGCGCGTACGACCACACCCCGGCGGAGTCGGCGAAGCGGTCGAGTCTGCGCTGGGCTGCAAACTCGCTGGCCCGTGCAATGTCCGCCGAGGCGACGAGAACAAGAAATTCTGAGAGATCAAGAAGCGCACCGGCGAACGGTGCCTCAAACCGGAACGCGTCGGCCAGCGGCAGTGAGCCCGGCGTTCACCGCTCCTACCCCGCCATCGGGCGATGCCGGATCGACTACGTCGGTCAGCGCTGTTGCGTCGCCGGTCATCAGCTGCCATTTGGCCAGCTCGGGGCGAAGTACCGACTGTCCCCGCGCATCCAACTCCCCAAGTTCGGCCAGAACCCGCTCGACAGCATCGGCCGGACGCGCCAAACGGTAGACCACGTGCTGGCCCCACCTGGCGAGCGCAATCGCACGCTGTTCGTCGCCACTAGCTAAGCCAATCACCGACTCGAACACCTGTGATGCCCGTTCGGATTCCGCGAGCGCCGACAACGCACTGGCCAAGACCAACTCGGGACCGAAACGCCGCCCTGCCTTCTGTGCTCGTTCCGCCAGCGTTGCCGCCATGGAGTGGTCGCCAGCCGCGTGCGCATAGTTGGCAGCCCAATCCAACTCGTCATCACTAATCACTGCATCGGTCGAGGTGAGCAGAGCCGTCCCCGTGAAACGCAACTGCTGATCGCCTATCGGCATCAACCGGGCCGCGGCTTCCTGAATTATCTCCGCGCGCTCGGCCCTCGAAAGCTCAACGACAAGAGCTTCGGCGAATAGCGGATGCGCGAGCCGCACCGACGGGATCGAATCGCCACCAGTCTCTTCAACAACACCCTCTGCTGTGAGGCGGTCGAGCACATCCGTCTCGTCCGCTCGAATCGCCGCCTCAGGAATGGGCTGCGCTATGGCAATCAGTTGAGCCAATCGCCGTTCTTCGCCGCTCAACTGCAGCAGACGTTCGGCAATCGTCGCCCGCACATGCTTGGGCAGGGCTGCGACCGCCACCTCAACACCAAATTCTCCGCTCTGGATGCCGCCAGCCCGCGCCGCCGCAAAGATGAGTTCGCGCAGCATTAGTGGGTTGCCGCGGCTCGCCTGAAACAGGGCGCGCAGACTTTCGGGGCGCAGTGTGCCACCCAAATACTGTTGGAGGATCGACTGGCTGTGTTCCAAACTCAAGCCGTCAAGGTCGACAATCTCGATGAGGTTCTCGTGCAGCAACCGTGCGAGCGGGCCCGAAACCTCGTGGGAGTCGCGGGCCGTGAGCAGAGTAGTGACACCGAAGACGCGCACAAGTTGATAGAGCACTCCAGCAGAGACGGCATCCAGTAGCGGCGCATCGTCGATCACCAGGACGAATTTGGATGGGTTCTCGCCGACGACAGCAACGAGCGCTTGAACGCGGTCACTCACGCTCTCGAGGTCGACTCTGCCGGCACTAGCGAGCACCGGCGCAAGCGCACCGAGGGGGATCTCAGCGAGCTCGACGAGACCAACAACGGGCACGATGGTGCGTCCGTCAGCACGAAGCGCGTGCGAGATGTGGGCGCCCAATGTGGTCTTGCCAACACCGCTGGGGCCGCGCAACATCACCGACCGCGAGCGAGGGCCACGAAGCGCACTCAACACAGCATCCCGTTCAGTTTCGCGGGGAAGCACCGGCCAGCGCGCCATGAGATCCCCTTCGACTTCATCAATGTGGTTGTGGCCGACAGCATAGTGGGAGGGCGTTGCTAGTGGAGGGATAGTCTGGTTTGCATCATGATCACGATTGCCCTCCCCGACCAGCAGATGTGCGACCGGCTTGCCCCGCAACTGCCCGACGTCAACCTAATCGTGTGGGGTGCTGCCGATGGAGCTCCGCCGCAGCACGTTGACCTTGCCGTGTTGGGGTACTTGGGTGCGTCTAGCGCGCTGGGCTCCTTTGAGGGTCTGGATGTCGCGGCGCTGCAATCACAATCTCTCGGCTACGACGGGGTTGCCGACCGACTTCCTGCCGGCATTACGTACTGCAATGCGGTCGGTGTGCACGAAGCATCATCCGCTGAACTCGCTGTTGGGCTGATCATTGCCGAACAGCGCGGGTTCCCCGAGCACTTTGCCAACCAGCAGACCGGCTCTTGGAACCAGCACGAACATCCCGGAGTTGCCGGCAACACCGTGATCATCGTCGGCGCTGGCGGCGTTGGCAATCAGATCGCAGACAAGCTTGCCCCGTTTGAGGCGAACGTCGTGCGCGTCGCTCGCACCAACCGCAGCGACGCCCGTGGTGCCATCCAGTCGATGGATGCTCTGCCCTCGCTGCTCGCTAAAGCCGATGTCGTAGCAATCGCCGTGCCCCTCAGCGACGACACCACTCGGCTCGTTGACGCGGAGTTCCTTGCAACAATGAAGCCGGGGGCACTGCTCGTGAATGTGTCTCGAGGCAAAGTTGTTGACACTGACGCTCTCGTGGCGGCGGCATCCGCCGGTCACGTACGCGCAGCGCTCGATGTCACCGACCCTGAACCTCTGCCGAGCGATCACCCACTGTGGTCGACGCCAGGGATCACGATCACGCCGCACATCGGCGGCTACACCTCGGCGATGCACGCCCGCGTGGATGCCGTCGTGCGCGAGCAGGCTCGGAGACTGCACGCTGGCGAACCGCTTGCACACGTGGTGGTTGAGGCGCGCTAGGTTTCCCGCGGGCTATTTCTGCAGGTGCTCTGTGCGTGGCGCGGTCGAGTCGCGAATAACCAGCTTGGGCGCGAAGACTACCTGCCGGCGGTCAGCATCGGGGTTGGCCGCTTCTTCGAGAAGGATTTCGACGGCCGTCTGCCCCATTTGAGCACTCGGCTGGCTAATCGATGAGAGTGGCACGACTGCAGCGCTGGCGAAGTCGATGTCGTCATAGCCCATAAGAGCGATGTCTTCGGGTACCCGGATTACTGCGGTTGAACTGCCGTTCATGAGGAGCGCCTGCAGCACTCCCATAGCGACGAGGTCATTGGCCGCAAAAATGGCATCGGGGCGGTCTTCTGGGGCACGAGCAACGATATCGGCTCCCGCCGCACGGCCAGCGATCACGCTGAGAGCGTCGAGTTCAATGACCTCGATACTCGCTCCTGGAACGTTGCGAACAGCCCCACTGGCCCCGGTGAGTCGGTCGGAAACTTGGCGGATCGCCATGGGCCCTCCCACGAACGCGATTCGGCGTCGCCCAGTTTCGAGCAGGTGTGTTGCAGCGAGCTTGCCACCGACGATGTCGTCGACGGAGACCGAACTAAACGTGGAGTTGGGACTCTCCCGGTCAACGAGCACGGCCGGGATTCCGCGCTTGCGCATGGATTCGAGCCGATCGGTGATGTCACCATACGGCGAAATAAGCATTCCGTAGACACGCTGCTGTTCGAACAGGTCAAGGTATTTTGCTTCGCGTTCGATGCTCTCGTCACTGTTTCCGAGGGTAACGGTGAGTCCACCCTCAGCAGCTTTATCTTCTGCGCCCCGGGCGATATCCGTGAAGAAGGGGTTGCGCACGTCAAGCACGACGAGACCGATGGTCTGACTGTGACCGACGCGCAACTGGCGAGCGGCGTCGTTGCGGATAAACCCGAGCGTTTCTATCGCGCTTTGCACGCGTTCAACGGTGGATGGAGAAACTTTGTGGGGGTGATTGAGCACGTTCGACACGGTGCCGACGGATACGCCAGCGCTTTTCGCGACATCATGCACGCTCGGCGTTGACATAGACACAACCAGAGTTTGTCGGCCCGACGTTGGGCTACGGATTAGGACAAGACGAATTCTCGACTCAAAACAAAAGTGTAACGATTCATTCAGTGAGGGCAAGTTTAGCGGTGAAAGTGGCGCTGTGGGACTTGACGGACCCCAATACATCGTCGTATCGTTCACGCACGGTTGATTTTATCGATTCAATTGGCGGATGTAGTTCAGCGCCAAACGTTTCGACCCGCAGCACCCCACAGCAATGACTCAACGCGGAGGCACCACAGTTCAATGGCGACTGCAGTAGAAACGGCACCGGCATCACAGGCCGCTCGCACTCCCGCGCTCAGCCTCAGGGGTGCATCCAAGACATTCGGTCCTGTGATTGCGCTTGCGGACGGCACCATCGAAATCCTTCCCGGCGAGATCCACGCTCTTGTCGGCGAGAACGGCGCCGGAAAGTCCACCCTCGTCAAGATCCTCGCGGGAGTGCACTCCCCTGATGGCGGCGAGTTCCTGATCGAAGGGAAACCAGCCCACTTTCGCAACGTCAGTGAAAGCAAGGCGGCCGGCATCTCGGTTATCTACCAAGAGCCCACCCTCTTCCCTGATCTCACCGTCGCCGAGAACATTTTCATCGGCCGCCAGCCCAAAGGCCGCGCTGGACTCATCAGCCGTGGAGAGATGCGTCGACGTGCCGCCGAACTCTTCGCCACCCTCGGCGTGCCCATCGACCCCGATCGCATCGCCGATGGTCTCTCAATTGCCGATCAGCAGATCATCGAGATTGCGAAAGCCATTTCGCTTGACGCCAACGTGCTTGTCATGGACGAACCAACGGCGGCACTCTCCGGTGTCGAGGTAGAGCGCCTCTTCACGGTCGCTCGCGCGCTTCGGGAAAAAGGCGCAGGCATCCTGTTCATCTCGCACCGTTTCGAAGAAGTCTTCGGCCTCAGTGACCGCATCACAGTGATGCGCGACGGGCGCTACATCCAAGTTCACAACACTGCCGAAGTTACAGTTCCGGCAATCGTCAAGGAGATGGTTGGCCGCGAGCTTGGTGAGCTCTTCCCCAAACAAGAAGCCGAACTCGGCGATGTCGTGCTCAAGGTTGACGACCTCAACAGCGTCGGCACGTTCTCCGGAATCGACTTCGAGATTCGTGCTGGTGAGATTGTCGCTCTCTCCGGCCTCGTTGGCGCCGGTCGCACTGAAGTTGCCCGCGCGGTGTTTGGCATCGACCCGTATGACACGGGAAGCGTGAGCATCGGCGGCACAGCGCTGAAGGCGCGCAGCCCGAAGGCTGCGATCGCCGCAGGAATCGGATTCGTTCCTGAGGATCGCCGCAAACAGGGACTGGTGCTCGATCTTTCAGTCGCACGAAACGTCACGTTGACCCTTCGCCACTCACTCGTACGCTGGGGGATCATCTCTGGCCAACGTGAACGCGCCGCGGCCGAAGACTGGTCGCAGCGCCTTCAGGTAAAGACAGGCTCACAAGACCTCCCCGTTTCGACCCTCTCAGGAGGAAACCAACAGAAGGTAGTGCTCGCTAAGTGGCTCGCCACTGACCCGAAACTCCTCATCGTCGATGAACCCACCCGAGGAATCGACGTCGGCACTAAAGCAGAAGTGCACCGTCTCCTCTCTGATCTTGCGGGCCGCGGTATTGCGATCCTCATGATCTCCTCCGAACTGCCCGAAGTTCTCGGGATGGCGGACCGCGTTCTCGTCATGCACGAGGGTCGCATCGCTGCCGACCTCAATCGCGCGGATGCGACCGCAGAACTGGTGATGCAAGCCGCCACGGGCAGCACTAAAGAACTCCATCTGGAGCGAACCGACGAAGAACTGAGCACAGAATTGGAGGCGGGCGAGTGAGCACCGTGACCCACGCACCGGCCGTGCCGCGAAGCAGCGCGTTCAAGCGGTTCTTCACCGCCCGCGAGATTCCCGTCGCAGGCGCTCTAATTGCGCTCATCGTAGTGACCTACATCATCAACCCGCGCTTCCTGTCGCCACAGAGCACCAAGGATCTGATGCTCAACGCGACCATCATGGTGATCCTCGCCGTCGCGCAGGCACTCGTCATCATTACCCGCAACGTCGACCTTTCGGTTGGCGCCATCCTGGGCCTCGCTGCCTTCGGCACAGGAACCGTCTTTGACATGTTCCCCAGCATCCCCCTTGTGCTGATATTCGTGATCGGCATGATCTTCGGTGGGCTACTAGGGTCGATCAACGGCATGTTGGTCACCTCTGCCAAAGTGCCAGCACTCGTCATCACGCTCGGCACGCTCTACATCTTCCGTGGCGTGCTGTCGAGCTGGGCAGGATCGAAGCAATATTTCTCCGGCGACAATCCAAAAGCATTCGGGAACCTGTCGGTCGACACTCTTGTCGGCATTCCCATCATCACCATCATTGCGGTCGTCATCACCGTGGCCGTGGCGATGTTCATGAGCTCGGTGCGCAGCGGTCGCGACCTATACGCGATCGGATCAGACCCGGATGCGGCCCGCCTATTCGGTATCCCGGTTGGTGGCCGGGTACTGAGCGCGTTTATCGCGTGCGGAGCGCTCACTGGCCTCGCCGGGGTTCTCTACGCCTCTCGCTATAACTCGGTTGGCGCGCTCACCGGTTCCGGAATCGAACTGGATGTCGTGGCTGCGGTCGTTGTTGGTGGCGTTGCCATCTTCGGTGGATCAGGAACCGTCGCCGGTGCCGCTATTGGTGCAGTGCTGCTCTCCACCATTACTGGTGCGCTCACGGCCACGCGAGTTGACAAGTTTTGGCAGCAGGCGATCGTGGGTGTGCTCATCCTCGCCGCCATCATCATCGACCGAGTCGTATCGCTGCGAAGAGCCCGCAAGCTGCGAGTGAATGAGGCAAAAAATGTCTAAGGCCATAACCACTAATTCACGGGGCCAGTGGAGCCGCCGTCTCATCGGCCACGACGCCGTCATCTTCTACATTTTGATCTCCGTCGTCATCATTTCGATGGTCACAGTGAACTACTTTGCCTCGACCCTCACGGTGGGCTTCTTGCTCATTCAAGTGCTCCCGATTCTGCTCATTGCAATGCCGATGGCGTTGGTCATCGTCTCAGGAGAGATCGACCTTTCTGTCGCGTCGACGGCCGGCCTCACCAGCGCAACGATGGGCGTACTGTGGCGCGATAGCGGCCTCGACATCGGCACAGTCATGGCACTATCGCTGCTGGTCGGCGTGCTCTGTGGAGCATTCAACGGCTTTCTCATCACCACGCTCGGCTTGCCGTCCCTGGCCGTGACGATCGGAACTCTCGCCCTCTACCGCGGCCTCGCGCTTGTCGTAATCGGCGACCAGAAGGTAGCGAGCTTCCCCAAGGAACTCAACGCTTTCGTACTCTCGAAGATTGGCAACACCGGCATCCCGGTCATGATGATCTTCGCGTTGATCGTGATCGTGTTCTTCGCGGTACTGCTGCACTTCACACCGTTCGGTCGGGGACTCTACGCCCTCGGTTACAGCCCGCAAGCTGCCACTTTTGTGGGAGTACGCGTTGGTCACGCCAAGTTTTGGATGTTCGTCGCGACCGGCATCGTCTCTTCGATGGTTGGCATCTTCCTCACTCTGCGCCTTGCCAGCGCCGGCCCTGACAACGGAACCGGCCTAGAGCTCAGCGTCATCGCCGCCGTACTGCTCGGCGGCGTGTCGATATTCGGCGGCAAGGGCAACATCCCCGGCGTCGTTGGCGGTGTGCTCCTCATCGGCACCCTCACTTACGCACTCCGGCTCGCAAAGGTGCCGGAGACGGCCCTCATCATTGTCACCGGCGGACTGCTCGTACTCTCCGTCGTGTCCCCCAGCGTTATCGCCTGGGGCAAAGAACGCATCCGGCTGAACCGGGTGCACCGAGAAGTCCAGGGGCAGAGCGCCTCAGGAATAACCCGCGCCTAAGCACCAGGCGTCTTTACGAAAGGAAGAACAATGAAGTTGTTTTCCACGAGCAGCCGAGGCGGCCGCATCGGCTCAATCGCTGCGATTGCCACGGCCGTAGCACTCGCCGCAACCGGCTGCGCTGCAACTAACGGTGACGGAAGCGGCGACGGCGGCGACAGCGCCGGAACCATTGCGTTCCTGCCGAAGCAGCTAAACAACCCCTACACCGACGTCGTTCTCGGCGGAGGCGAAGAGGGTGCTTCCGCTATCGGTTACGACTCAGAGGTTCTTGGACCTCTCGAGGCTAGCGCCAGCGCACAGATCCCGTTCATCGAGCAGGCCACACAGCAAGGTACGAACGTCATCGTCATCGCAGCAAATGACCCCGACGCTGTTGGCCCAGCACTTCAAACTGCTCGCGAAGCCGGTGCGAAGATTGTTGCGTTCGACTCCGACACCAATCCCGACTACCGAGACATCTTCATTAGCCAGGTTGTTGCTAAGGACGTCGCACTCATTCAGCTCGAGATCATCTCGGAGCAGATCGGCGGAGCCGGTGAGATCGCCATCCTGTCAGCAACGGCAACGGCAACGAACCAGAACGAGTGGATCAAGTTCATGGAGGAGGAACTCGAGTCGAACCCCGACTACGCAGAAATCAAACTCGTAGCCAAGGTTTACGGCGACGACGACGCTGACAAGTCGTTCCAGGAGACTCAGGGCCTACTCTCGTCCTACCCCGACCTCGCGGGCATCATCTCGCCCACCACGGTTGGTATCGCTGCAGCAGCCAAGTACATTTCAACCTCCAACTACAAAGGCCAAGTGGCTCTGACGGGTCTGGGGCTCCCCAACGAAATGCGTGAATTCGTCAAGGACGGAACTGTTCAGGAGTTCGCTCTCTGGGACCCGGCACAGCTCGGCTATGTAGCAGCATTCGCCGGCAAGGCTCTCGTTGACGGAACCATCACCGGCGCCGAGGGGGACACCTTCGACGCTGGAGACATGGGAGAGATCACCGTGGGAGAAAACGGCGTCGCCATTGTTGGACCGCCCACGCGATTCAACGCTGACAACATCGACGAATACGACTTCTAACTAGTCACTCAGTTACCCGGGCCGGCTCATGAGCTGGCCCGGGTAACTACCCCTCACATCACCACCACCAGCCTCAGATTTTCGGAGCCAATGATGTCTCTTACTCCAGCTTCAGAGCTGCTTTCCCCCAAGACCCGGCGCGTCACCCGCATCGGCCTCGTCGCAGGCGGACTCGCAGCCTACTGGCCACAGTTTCCCGCGCTCCTCCCGCAGCTTCAGGAGTCGAGCAAGTACGTCACCGACCGATTCACCGCTCTCGATGCCGAAGTCGTTGATGTCGGGTTCATCTCGGATGCCCAGGAGGCCGCCGTCGCGGCAGAGAAGCTGCGTCGTGCTGATTGCGACCTCATCGTCATCTTCCTCACCACCTACCTCACGGCATCCATGGTGCTTCCGATCGCGCAGCGCTCGAAGACTCCGGTGCTCATCATCGATCTCCAGCCCACCGAGGCGATGGACCACGCTAACTTCGACACCGGAAAGTGGCTCGCGTACTGCGGCCAATGCCCAGTACCCGAGGTTGCCAACGTCTTCAAGCGCGCTGGCATAGAGTTCCGCAGCGTTTCCGGCCACCTGAAGGATGAACGGGCTTGGACTCGCATCAACCGCTGGGTAAACGCGGCCAAGGTGCGGGCCACGCTTCGCCACGCACGCCACGGCCTCATGGGCCACGTCTACCCCGGCATGCTGGATGTTTCGACCGACCTCACTCTCGTCTCCAGCCAGTTCGGCTCGCACGTAGAAGTGCTCGAATTCGACGACCTGCGGGTTCGTGTTGACGAAGTAACCGATGCCCAAGTCGCCGAGCGCATGAATCTCGCCCGGAAGCTGTTCACTCTCGACGAGTCGGTCCGCGAGGAAGATTTCGCCTGGGGCGCCAAGGTGAGCGTAGGGCTCGATCGGTTGGTCGAAGACTTTGACCTGGACTCGGCTGCGTACTACCACCGCGGCCTCAACGGTGAACTGCATGAGCGTCTCGGCGCCGGCATGATTCTTGGTTCATCATTACTCACCGCTCGCGGCATCCCTTTCGTTGGTGAATATGAACTGCGCACCAGCTTGGCGATGCTCGCCGCACACACCATCGGCGCTGGAGGGTCGTTCACTGAGATTCAGGCGCTCAACTTCTTTGATGACGTAGTGGAGATGGGTCACGACGGCCCCGCCCATCTAGCCGTTTCAGAACGTGATCCATTGCTACGCGGGCTCGGGGTTTACCACGGCAAACGTGGCTACGGCGTGTCCGTTGAGTTTGACGTGAAGCAGGGACCGGTAACCACTTTCGGAATCGGTCAGGATCGCGACGGCAGCTACACGTTTATCACGAGCGAGGGATCCGTTACTCCTGGCCCGCTGCTTGAAATCGGCAATACTACTTCGCGAGTGAGCTTCGGCGGCGACCCTGGTGAGTGGGTAGATGAATGGTCGCAGACCGGCATCGGTCACCACTGGGCGCTCTGCGTTGGCCACGTAGCTGGCGACATCCACGCCGCAGCAAGCCTGCTCGGCATCGAACACCGTCACGTCGACATGGCCGACCTCCCGAAGTGGCGTTAGGGGCGTATCCGTGAACCGTTACTGCTTTCAATTGCAAGTGAAACCCGATCACATCGAGGCATACAGGGTGGCACATGCTGCTGTGTGGCCGGAGATGCTTGAGGCACTCGCGGCGACCGGGTGGCACAACTACTCGCTATTCCTTCGGGCCGACGGGCTGCTGATCGGCTATGTCGAGTCAGACGACCTTGCCGCTGCGCAGCGTGCGATGGCCGCGACCGAAGTGAATGCTCGATGGCAAGCGATTATGAGTGACCACTTTGTAGACCTCGACGTTCCACCAGATGAAGGTTTCATTCCTCTGGCGGAAGTGTTCAACCTCGAGGACCAGCTTGATGTGAGCAGGAGGCAGTCAAGTGAATGAATTGCCCCGCCCAGCAACTCGGTCTAGACTCGAATTGAATCGATTCATTTATTTGGTTCATTCACACCACCGCGAGGGATTCCTCGCCACCGCAGCCCCTGGCTCAACAAGCAGCCACACCTTCAGCAGAAAGTAAGAATTCCCATGGCGCAATTCAGCGATATCGCATCCCGCCTCGAAGAGCAGGCCATCGAACTGCCCTCATGGGCGTTCGGCAATTCCGGCACGCGATTCAAAGTTTTCGGCACCCCCGGTACCCCTCGCACCCCAGAGGAGAAGATTGCGGATGCCGCCCAGGTCAACAAGTACACGGCGCTGTCTCCGTCGGTTGCCCTCCACATCCCGTGGGACAAGGTTGAGGACTACAGCGCACTGCGCACCTTCGCCAACGAACATGGCGTCGAGCTCGGAACCGTCAACTCGAACACGTTCCAAGAAGACGACTACAAGTTCGGTTCGCTCACGCACGTCGACCCGACGATTCGCCAGAAGGCGATCGATCACCACTTCGAGTGCATCGACGTCATGGATCAGACCGGATCGCGCGACCTCAAGATCTGGCTCGCTGATGGCTCCAACTATCCCGGCCAGGCCGACCTTCGCGGTCGTCAGGATCGTCTCGCTGACTCACTGCAGAAGATCTACGACCGCATCGGCGAAGAGCAGCGCATGGTGCTCGAATACAAGTTCTTCGAGCCCGCTTTCTATCACACGGATGTTCCCGACTGGGGCACCAGCTACGCCCAGGTAGCGGCCCTCGGCGAGCGTGCCCTCGTCTGCCTCGACACCGGCCACCACGCCCCCGGCACCAACATCGAGTTCATCGTGATGCAGTTGCTGCGCCTCGGCAAGCTCGGCTCGTTCGACTTCAACTCGCGCTTCTACGCTGATGACGACCTCATCGTGGGTGCTGCTGATCCGTTCCAGTTGTTCCGCATCCTCTACGAAGTTGTTCGCGGTGGCGGTTATGGAGCGGACAGCGGTGTGGCCTTCATGCTCGACCAGTGTCACAACGTGGAAGACAAGATCCCCGGCCAAATGCGCTCAGTACTCAACGTGCAGGAGATGACCGCGCGTGCGCTGCTCGTCGACACCGACGCGCTCACTGCTGCTCAGGATGCCGGAGACGTTCTCGGCGCCAACGCGATCATGATGGATGCCTTCTACACTGACGTGCGCGGCGACCTCGCAGCGTGGCGCGAATCGCGTGGGCTTCCGGCGGACCCGATGGCGGCCTACGCGGCATCGGGTTACCAGCAGAAGATCGCTGCTGACCGTGTTGGTGGCGTTCAGGCTGGATGGGGAGCCTAAGCCTCGCGGTTTAGACGCTGCCCCATCCTCGCTCCCGTTCACTCTCGCCTCTGACGACAAGGACCTCTCATGACAAACCCCACTGCAGCTGAACTCATCGCACGCTCGAACCGTCTCGGTTCCGATCCGCGCGTCACCAACTATGCTGGCGGCAACACGTCGGCCAAGGGCACCGAAACGGATCCCGTTACCGGCGAGCCCATCGAGCTCATGTGGGTGAAGGGCTCCGGCGGAGACCTGGGCACCCTCAAAGAAGCCGGCCTCGCCGTGCTGCGCCTTGACCGCCTGCGCTCCCTGACCAACGTTTACCCCGGCATTGACCGCGAAGACGAAATGGTCGCCGCGTTCGACTACACGCTTCACGGTAAGGGTGGCGCTGCGCCCTCCATCGACACCGCCATGCACGGACTCGTGGATGCTGCTCACGTCGATCATCTGCACCCCGACTCCGGTATCGCCATTGCGGCCGCGAAGGACGGTAAGAAGCTCACCAAGAAAGCTTTCGGCGACAAGGTTGTGTGGGTTGACTGGCGTCGCCCCGGCTTTCAGCTCGGGCTAGACATCGCCGCCATCAAGGAAGCAAACCCCCAGGCGATCGGTTGCATCCTCGGTGGTCACGGCATCACCGCCTGGGGCGACACGAGCGAAGAGGCCGAAGCCAACAGCCTCTGGATCATCAAGACGGCAGAAGAGTACATCGAAGCCAAGGGCAAGAAGGCCCCGTTCGGTCGCACCGTTGCTAAGAACGCGGCACTGCCCGAAGACGAGCGTCGCACCAGGGCTGCCGCGCTGGCCGCCACAATTCGCGGTATCGCGAGCCATGACCGCCCGATGGTCGGCAATTTCACCGACGCCGAAGTCGTTCTCGACTTCATGGCATCCGCCAACGCCCCGAAGCTTGCGGCGCTCGGCACGAGCTGCCCCGACCACTTCTTGCGCACCAAGGTAAAGCCGCTACTGCTCGACCTTCCCGCTAACGCGTCGATCGAGAAGAGCATCGAGCGTCTGAAGGAACTCCACGAGGAGTACCGCAAGGACTACACCGCGTACTACGCCAAGCACGCCACGGCAGACTCCCCCGCGATTCGTGGTGCTGACCCCCTCATCGTGCTCGTTCCTGGTGTCGGAATGTTCAGCTACGGTGCCAACAAGCAGACCGCCCGCGTTGCCGGCGAGTTCTACGTGAACGCCATCAACGTGATGCGCGGCGCCGAAGCCCTCTCCACCTACGCTCCCATCAGCGATGCTGAGAAGTTCAACATCGAATACTGGGCACTCGAAGAAGCCAAGCTGCAGCGGATGCCGAAGCCCAAGTCGCACGCCACGCGCGTCGCTCTCGTGACCGGTGCAGCATCCGGTATCGGCAAGGCCATCGCTACTCGTCTCGCCGCGGATGGCGCCTGCGTCATCATTGCGGACCTCGACCTCGAGAAGGCGCAGGCTGCGGCTGCCGAGATCGGGAACACAGATGTCGCTATCGGCCTCAAGGTCAATGTGACCGACGCCGCAGCCATCGAACGCATGGTGCAGGATGCCGTCCTCGCCTTTGGCGGCATCGACATCGTTGTGAACAACGCAGGCGTTTCGCTCTCGAAGCCACTGCTAGAGACCACCGAGGAGGATTGGGACTTCCAGCACGACATCATGGCCAAGGGTTCGTTCCTCGTCTCGAAGGCGACTGCGCCGGTTCTCATTGAGCAGGGTATGGGTGGAGACGTGATCTACATTTCGTCGAAGAACGCGGTCTTCGCCGGCCCGAACAACATTGCGTACTCGGCAACGAAAGCCGACCAGGCACACCAGGTGCGACTGCTGGCGGTCGAATTGGGTGAGCACGGGGTGAAGGTCAACGGCATCAACCCCGATGGTGTTGTGCGCGGTTCCGGAATCTTTGCTGCCGGCTGGGGCGCTAACCGCGCCAAAACTTACGGGGTTGAAGAGGAAGATCTGGGCAAGTTCTACGCCCAGCGCACCATCCTCAAGCGTGAGGTTCTGCCTGAGAACGTCGCCAATGCGGTTTCGGTGCTCACGGGTCCCGACCTCAGCCACACCACGGGCCTGCACATCCCCGTCGATGCTGGAGTTGCGGCGGCATTCCTGCGATGAATAACGCTGTTGCCGCCATTGATCTCGGTGCGACCAGTGGCCGGGTCATGCTCGGCCATGTGGGTCACAACGAGCTCAGTGTTCGCCCGGTAGCGCGCTTTCCGAATGGCCCCGTGCGCCGTGACGACGGTTTGCACTGGGATATCGATGCTCTCTATTCGAGTGTGCTCGCAGGGCTGGCTGCCGCCGTGCGCGAGGAACCACAGCTATCAAGCATCGGTGTTGACTCCTGGTCTGTTGATTATGCGCTGATGTCTGACGGGCAGATGATCGCCCCACCGTTCCACTACCGTGACGAGCGCACCGCGGTCGGAGTCGAACGGGTACACGCCATCGCCGATCACGCTGAGCTGTACGCCTCGAATGGCCTCCAGTTTCTGACGTTCAACACCCTCTACCAGTTCGCTGCCGAGCGGAACCTTGCCGACGCCGACAGCTTCCTGCTGGTGCCCGACCTCATCAACTACTGGTTGACGGGCCGTCAGGTCGCTGAGCAAACTAACGCCTCGACGACCGGTCTTCTGAACGTTGCGACAGGCCAGTGGGATGACGCGCTCATCGAGAAGCTGGGATTCCCGCGCAGTCTCTTCCCCGAGCTTGTGGTTCCGGGCACGACCGTTGGGCCGGTGCGCGACGAGCTTGGCATCCGTGCCGACGTGGTCTCGGTTGGATCGCATGACACCGCATCCGCCGTGGTTGCCGTGCCTGCCACCACCGACGACTTTGCCTACGTCTCGTGTGGCACCTGGGGTCTAGTGGGCGTCGAGCTCAACTCCCCCGTGCTCACCGAAGCGAGCCGTGCCGCGAACTTCACCAACGAGGGCGGCGTCGACGGTCGCGTGCGCTACCTGCACAACGTGATGGGCTTGTGGCTGCTGAGCGAGTGTGTGCGCGAATGGCAGAAGACCGACGCCAGTGTCGACCTTCTTCAACTGTTGGCTGCGGCATCCGAACTCACAGTGAAGGTGCCGATCTTCGACGCGAACGACCCTGGCTTCATGGCACCCGACAGAATGCCCGAACGCATTGCCGCCTGGTGCATCGCGCACGACCTACCCGCACCGCAGTCGCACATCGAGTTTGTACGCAGCATCATCGAGAGCCTCAGCGTTGCCTTCGTGGATGCCGTGCAGACGGCGTCGCAACTGTCGGGCAAGTCTGTGTCGATCATCCATATCGTGGGTGGTGGTTCGCAGAATGAGTTGCTCTGCCAACTCATCGCCGACCGCAGTGGGATGCCGGTGCTTGCCGGGCCGGTCGAGGCGACCGCAATCGGCAACGTGCTGATTCAGGCGCGGGCTCAGGGGTTCGTTGAGGGGTCGCTGGAATCGCTGCGCAGTTTGGTGGCGGCGGCATTTTCGCCTCGCCGCTACCTTCCGCGCTCGCGCTAACGTCTGCGCCGGGGTGATACCAGCGCGCCTGCCGCGGGACTAGCCCGCGGCAGGCGCGCTGCGAGCTAGTTCTCGTCGAGCATCGGGTAGGTCAGGCTGATCTGGCGGCGGATCTCGTCGAGGGTATACATGATCTGCACGCTCTGGCTCGGCGGCAGGATGTCGTTGGCGAGTTCACCCGCTGCAACGAGGCGTTCGAGCTCTGCGGCCTGGAACTGCATGCCGCGTCCGGTGGCGGTACCGTCAAATTCTTCGACAACAGCTCCCGAGCCATCGAAACGTGTGAACGTGGTCGGCTCATACCAGACCTCGTCGATCTCGATCCGCCCCTCGCTGCCGACGATGACCGCGCGGTTGGGACCATGCAGGTCGAGGGTGGTCTGGAGCACAGCTTGTGCCTCATCGCCGTAGCTCAGAATCATCGAAGTCTGACGGTCGACGCCGGTGGCGGTCTTGGCCGCCACAGCAACGACGTTTGTCGGCGTTCCGAGAATGTCGTAGGCGAACGACAGCGGGTAGATACCGAGATCGAGCAGCGCCCCACCGCCGAGAAGCGGGTTGTTGATTCGGTGAAGTGGATCACGCGACAGGTTTTGATTGTGATCGGCGATCACGCTGCGGATGCTTCCGAGCGCACCGCTCCGCACAAGTTCGCGAATACGAACCATGTGAGGCAGGTAGCGCGCCCACATGGCTTCGAGCACGACAAGTCCGAGCTCGGATGCCCGGGCGACGACAGTCTCTGCCTGGGCTGCGTTCATCGTGAATACCTTCTCCACGAGAACGTGCTTGCCGGCGTTCAAGGCGAGAAGCGCATGCTCTTCATGGAAGGGGTGGGGAGAAGCGACATAGATAGCGTCGACATCGGGGTTGGCAACGAGTTCTTCATAGCTACCATAGGCGGCCGGGATGCCATACTTTGTCGCGAACTCGGTGGCCGCGCCAGCAGTGCGAGAGCCCACTGCCACGACACTGAACCCATGCTCGAGGAGATCGCTAGTCTGCAAGCCCGCAATCCACCCCGTACCCAGAATTCCCCATGCCAACTGATCAGTCATTCCATCTCCTTTGAGGCGCCACGAAACATATCCCATCAACCTAACAGGACGGTATTTCATTTTGTTAGACATTCTGTTAAATTGTTTTACAATATTCGGGAGCAGGCACGGCGACTGCTGGCCGGAGAACCACTCGCATACGTGGTGATTGAGGGGCGTTGATCACCGGGCAGGCGTCATTCGCTCAAACACTTTTCACAACGAAGCACAGGAGAACAAGAGATGACTGCAAAGATTCCGGACACCATGCGCGCTAGCATCCTGCTGTCACAGGACACCCTTACGATCGAGGAGCGCACGGTACCCACTCCCGACCGCGACCAAGTGCTCGTTCGCGTTGCCGCGGTCGGAGTGTGCGGCTCTGACGTTCACTTTTTCCGCGAGGGGCGCCTTGGTGACTTTGTCGTCAACAACCCTCTCGTGCTTGGCCACGAGCTATCAGGCCGCATCGTCGCGGTAGGAAGTGATGTTGATTCAAATCGCGTCGGTCAACGGGTCGCCATCGAACCGCAGCGACCGTGCGCACAGTGTCAGGAATGCCGAACTGGCCGCTATAACCTGTGCAAGAAGATGGAGTTTTTTGCCACTCCATCGATTGATGGCGCTTTCGCCGAATACGTCACGATTCAGGATGCGTTCGCGCACGCAATTCCCGACAGCATGTCGGACGAAGCAGCCGCAATGCTTGAGCCTCTCTCCGTGGCGATCGCGTCAGTGCGCAAAGCGGGCGTTACTCCGGGGTCGAGCATCCTCATTGCGGGGGCGGGCCCCATCGGCATCATCACAGCTCAGACAGCGAGGGCATTCGGTGCGAAAGACATCATCGTCACAGACCTCATTGAAGAGAAGCGCGAGCGCGCGCTCAAGTTTGGTGCGACCCGAGTCATCGACCCTGTCGCGACGTCGATCGAATCACTCGACCTTGACGTCGAGGCATTTATCGACGCATCTGGGTCGCCGCGTGCCGTCGACAGCGGAATCCGAGCCCTTCGTCCCGCAGGAACCGCAGTGCTCGTGGGGTTGGGAAACTCCACGATGACTCTGCCTGTTGAACAGATCCAAAACCTCGAGCTCAATGTGACGGGAATTTTCCGTTACACCGACACGTGGCCTACAGCAATCCATCTCGTATCGAGCGGCCAAGTCGATCTCGACAGCCTGGTTACCGGAAAGTTCGATCTCGACCACGTTCGCGAAGCCCTCGACAGCGATCTCGACCCGACGAGCCTCAAATCGATCGTTTATCCGTAGAAAGGCATTCCTGGGGTTGTGGTCACCTCGTGCGAACTCTGCGTCGACGGCCGCTCCCGAAAGGTAACGATCCTCGCCATTGTGGGCCAACAGCCCCGTTTATTGATTGTTAGGCAATCTGCTATATTGTATAGCAATATGAAGCGAATGGAGCACTATGTCTTTGTTGACGGCTGCTGAACGCACGGGGCCCATCCGGCCCGACGCGATCTACGCTGAATTACGTGCCAACATCATCGGCGCCACAATCGCGCCCGGGGCCACCGTCACCGAATCCCGTGTCGCCCTACGCTTCGGCGTCGCCCGCCCCACGGCCCGCATCGCCATCGAACGACTCGTCGCTGACGGCCTGCTGCGCCGCGAACCACATCAGGCTGCGCGAGTTCCCTTCCTCAGCGGTGACGACGTGAACGACCTCTTCACCAACCGCGCGATCGTCGAGGGCGCGGCAATTGCAGCACTGACCCAGCACGGCATGATTCCTGCCGCCGCGCTGCAGGCCCACCGCTCGCTGCGGTCTGGCTCGACAGGGTTCGCCCACGACGACATCCAGTTCCACCGTGCGCTCGTTGCCGGTCAGCCCAGCTCACGCCTGACCCGAATGCACGAACTGCTGATGGGCGAAATCGAGTTGTGCATTGGGCAGGTCCAGTCCGCCCAACTCATTACCGCCCACGAGGTGGCCGACCAACACCAGGGCATCCTCGATGCCATCACCGCCGGGGATGCCGCCACCGCTGAGCGTCTCACCCGCGACCACATCATGGGCGCGCGCGATCGCCTCCTTGCCCACCTCGACTCCACCAACTAAAGGCACACAATGGTTAAGCGTCAATTCCCGAACCCCATCGAGCTTGCGAAGCTCATGAAGTTCAAAGCCCCAGAATTCAACGGCAAGAAGCGTCGCCTCGACAGCGCCCTCACGATCTATGACCTCAAAGACATCGCCAAGCGCCGCACGCCCAAGGCCGCTTACGACTACACGGATGGCTCGGCCGAAGGCGAAATCTCGCTGAGCCGGGCGCGCCAAGCGTTCGAAGACATCGAGTTTCACCCGTCGATCCTGCGGGATGCCTCGCACGTCGACACCACCACCCAAATCTTGGGGGGCACCTCAGCATTGCCCTTCGGAATTGCGCCCACGGGATTCACGCGTTTGATGCAGACCGAGGGCGAGGTCGCTGGTGCGGGCGCAGCAGCGGCAGCAGGCATTCCGTTCACTCTCTCGACGCTGGGTACGACATCCATTGAAGACGTGAAGGCCGCGAACCCCAACGGCCGCAACTGGTTTCAGCTCTATGTAATGCGCGAACGCGAAATCTCGTACGGGCTCGTCGAGCGCGCTGCGGCCGCCGGCTACGACACCCTCATGTTCACTGTCGATACTCCCGTGGCTGGTGCGCGACTGCGTGACAAGCGCAACGGCTTCTCAATCCCGCCGCAGCTGACCGTCGGCACGATTCTGAACGCGATTCCTCGCCCCTGGTGGTGGTTTGACTTCCTCACGACTCCCCCGCTCGAGTTCGCGTCACTCTCCTCCACCGGTGGACGCACCGTCGGTGAACTGCTCGACTCCGCAATGGACCCGTCGATCAACTACGACGACCTCCAGATCATCCGCGACATGTGGCCGGGCAAGATCGTGATCAAGGGAGTGCAGAACCTTGAAGACTCCAAGCGCCTCGCTGACCTCGGCGTTGACAGCATCCTGCTCTCGAACCACGGTGGCCGCCAGCTCGACCGCGCGCCCATCCCCTTCCATCTGCTGCCCGAGGTCGTTCGTGAAGTCGGCAACGACGTCGAAGTGATGGTCGACACGGGCATCATGAACGGTGCCGACATCGTCGCCTCAATGGCCCTCGGCGCCAAGTTCACCCTCATCGGTCGCGCCTATCTCTACGGCCTCATGGCCGGCGGTCGCGAGGGCGTTGACCGCACGATCGAGATCCTCTCCGACCAGATCGTGCGCACCATGAAACTGCTCGAGGTTACGAGCATTGAGGAGCTGGAGCCCAAGCACGTGACGCAACTGCAGCGTTTGATTCCGCGCGGGTAACCCCTAATCGCAACCCCGGCCGGGCAACGCGCATGCTGGGCTGGGCATAGGGTTGGACAACGTGAACCACAACTCCTCACCGCGCCCGCTGCCGGTATGGCGGGCACCCGGAATGCCCGCATTGCTCGTGCTGACTGCCGCAGGCTTTGGCGGCTTCGCAGCCCTGCTGCCCGTCGCTCCATTGTGGGCGGTGCAGGGCGGCGCCAATGAAGCCGGTGCGGGCCTCGTCAACGGGGTACTGCTCCTGGTGACAGTCATGACCCAGCCGTTCGTTCCGCGCCTCCTCAACCGCTTGGGGACCGGACGGGTGCTGGCCGCAGCGCTCGCGCTACTCGGTATCCCCCCGTTGCTCTTTCTGTTCTCCGACCACCTCGGCTGGGTCTTGCTGCTTTCCGCTCTGCGAGGCATCGGCTTCGGCATTCTCACCGTGGCCGGGTCGACCGTAGTCGCCAACCTCGTGCCTCGCGCTCAGCATGGTGCGGCAATCGGGGCATACGGTGCGGCGATTGCCGTCCCGCAAGTGATTCTCATCCCAGCCGGCCCATTGCTGGCTGACTCGGTCGGATTCTGGGCTGTTTTTGCACTCGGCACCCTGCCGATTCTCGGCATCAGTTCCGCTCCACGGCTGGCCCGAGTTTTGCGTGAACAGGAAGCCGCTCGCGCACTTCTGCCCCCTACCGGCGCCATACCGACCGTGAACGGCAACCGGGCTGGGCGCCGACAGTTGGTGAGCAGCCTCGTTCGCCCCATGATGCTCCTCAGCGGCGTCACTCTGGCCGGCGGTGCAGTCATCACGTTTGCACCGCAGATGAGTTCATCACCAGCCCTCACGGCCGGTGCACTCGCACTGCTCACCCTCAGCGCAGCGGTAACTCGGTGGGGGGTTGGAGGTCTGGCCGATCGGCATGGCGCCAAGCCATTCCTGTGGCCCTTAGTGCTGCTGACCGTCATCGGACTCGTCCTCGCCGCCATCGCGGTTCAGGACCCCAATGCCACCGCTATCGCGCTCTTCCTCGCCGGCATGACCCTCGTCGGCATCGCCTACGGAGGGCTGCAGAACCTCACCCTTCTGCTCTCCCTCGCCGCTGTGGAACGCAAGCAGTATGGAACGGCAAGCGCCGTCTGGAACATCGGATTCGACATGGGCACGGCAGTGGGCTCCGTGCTCATCGGCACCTTGGCCGCCGGGCTATCGTTCCCTCCAGCACTACTCGTCGCCGCTGCAATTTCGCTCCTCACCCTGCCGCTCGCCTTTGCACGAGGCCCGCAAAGTGACAAAGTGCGAGGCAAGCGAGACCGCGTCTAGGCGAGCCGCAGCAGTCGCGCCCGCAGTTCCTTCGGGGTCGATTCGGGCATCGCGGCCGAGAGTTCGCTGCGCTTCGGCAACGCACCACCCTCGGCGACAACAGTGATCGCCCGGGCTAGACTGCCGCGACCAACATGGGTGAGCGCGTTGTCATCGGCATGCATTTCGAGAAGAAGGGCAACCTCCCGCGACGCGTTGCGGGCAGTTGGCAACCAGGGCAGTGACAGCTTCCACGCGGTGAAGAAGATCAGCACGATGTCGTGCCGCAGCCGAACGTGGGCGCGTTCATGTTCGATCACGGCACGCAGTTCGTCTTCGTCGAGTAGCTCGATCAGTCCGGCCGTCAGCACGGTGATCGACTTGAGCGCACCGGGTAGGCAGTAGGCGACCGGGGCTGGGGTGTCGATGAGCCGGGTGCCCGGACGGTCAGACATCGGCTCGCTCAGCAGAGTGATGAGTTGAGCGTGACGGGTCCGTTCCCGCTCGGCATAGACGACGGTCACTAGAAGATTGAGTAGAAGGTGGGCGGCAAGAAAGAGCGCTCCGGAGAGGGCGAGCAATGACCACACTGAGGAACCCTCTGGCAGTTCATTGTGGGTGACGAAACGCCACATGCCATTAGCGGCATCCGGAATATCGTCGGCAAACGTTGACGCTCCGAGCAGCACAAGCGAACCGATCATGCTGGTGCCGCCGACGAGCGCGACGAGTTGCCACACGAGTAAGCCGACCGTCGGGCGACGGTAGGCCCACTGTGCTCCTGGCAGCAGCGCGGGCACCGGCCACGCGAGCAGGATCGCGACGAGGCCAAGCGTGATGGCAGCGACAAGCATGGCTACCGGCCGGCGAGAATGCGGCGCAGTGTTTCAGCCTCTTCGCCTGAGACCTGACCCACGAAGCGTTCGAGAACCGCGGCGCGATCGCTCGCCCCACCCAGTACTTCGTGCATGAGGTCGGCCATGTGTGCTTCGCGAGCGGCGGCAGCACGATAGAGGTGCGGTCGAGAGTCACGCTCGCGCACGACAAAGTTCTTGTTCTCGAGCCTCGACAGCACGGTAAGAATTGTGGTGGCTGCTAACTCTCGGCCAGCAACTTCGGGTGCCGCAAGCTTGGCCTGAAGGTCATACGCAGAGAGGCTTTCGGCGCTCGCCCAGAGCAGATCCATGATGCTGCGTTCGAGTTCACCAAGGGAATACATGCAGTAATTCTACCTCAGGTAGAAATAATTTCTACAACGGTGTAGAAATAGTTCTACACGATGTAGAAAATGCAGTGGAAGGTGTGGAGTGGATCCGCTAGAAATCGCCCGGTGGCAGTTCGGCGTCACCACCGTTTACCACTTCATCATGGTTCCCCTCACGATCGGCCTCGGCCCGGTGGTCGCTCTCATGCAAACCCAGTGGGTGCGCACTGGTGACGAGAAGTGGCTGCGCATGACCAAGTTCTGGGGCAAGTTGTACCTCATCAACTTCATCATGGGTGTTGCTACCGGCCTCGTTCAAGAGTTCCAGTTCGGCATGGCCTGGAGCGAATACTCCCGCTTCGTCGGCGACGTCTTCGGCGCCCCCCTCGCTATGGAGGGCCTGCTCGCCTTCTTCTTCGAATCAGTCTTCCTCGGCCTCTGGATCTTCGGCTGGAGCCGTCTCCCCAAAAAGATCCACCTCGCGACCCTCTGGATCGCCGTCGCCGGCTCGGTTGTTTCCGCCTTCTTCATCATCGTCGCCAACTCATGGATGCAGCACCCTGTCGGTGTTGAACTGGTCGATGGTCGCCCCGTCATGAATGACATCTGGGCCGTACTCACCAACAACACCGCCCTCGCCGCCTACTCGCACACCATCATGGGTGCCCTGGCCGTCGGTGCCGGTTTCGTCGTTGGCATCTCGTGGTACCAGCTCTGGCAGCGTCGTCGTGACGGAATCGACTCTGTGGATGCCGCAGGCCGCGTCGTCGTCGGAGAGAATGCCAGCATTCCTGGCCGCGATCGCAAGGATCACTCGGTGTGGCTGACCAGCATCCGCATTGCTGCAGTTATTGCGATTGTCGGATTCGGCGGCGTTGCCATCACGGGTGATGTGCAGGCGAAGCTCATGTTCGATCAACAGCCCCTCAAGATGGCGGCGGCCGAGGCGGCCTGCCAAGACGGTACGAGCTTCTCGGTGCTGTCGATCGGCAACCTGGGTTCGCAGAACTGTGATGACGTTGTGGGCATTATCGAGATTCCGGGCATCCTTTCATTCCTGGCCCACGGAGATTTTGATACCGAAATCAAGGGTGTCAACACGCTCATTCCGGAGTACCAAGAGCTGTACGGCACGAACCTTCCGGACGACCCGCTGTACGGTGAGCGCGCGGGTATGGAGATCAACTATCTGCCCATCATGGAGGTCACCTACTGGGGCTTCCGGCTCATGATCGGTTTCGGAATGCTTGCCGCTGCTTTCGCCGCACTGACGCTGTGGATTGTTCGCAAGGGCACCGTGCCTCGTTCGAAGTTCCTGATGGGAACAGCACTGCTCAGCATTGCAGCTCCCTTCGGCGCCAACATTGCCGGCTGGGTTTTCACCGAGATGGGCCGCCAGCCCTTCGTTGTTGTGCCGAACCCGAACCCGAGTGGCGTTGACGGTGTGTTTATGTTCACCGCTGCCGCTGTCTCCCCCGGTGTTAGTGGTGAAGAGATCATCTTCTCGCTCGCCTCCCTCGCTCTCGTCTACGCGTTGTTGCTCGTCTTTGAAGTGCGACTGCTAATCAAGTACGTGCGTGGTGGCGTGGCCTCGGCAATGCCTGAACTCGGGCATCCGGAAGGCGGCGACCCGGGCAACTCAGGCGATCCAGACAACCCCAACGATCCCAACCACCCAGACCGACGCGACGACGTTCTCGCGTTCGCCTACTAAGCAGAAGGGAACCCACTCATGGAACTTCTCCCCACCGTCTGGTTTATTGCGATCGCGGCACTGTGGATCGTCTACCTCCTCCTTGAGGGCTTCGACCTTGGGGTCGGGATGCTGCTGCTCTTCAGCACCCGCAGCGACAAGCAGCGCCGGCTCATGCTCAATGCCATCGGCCCGGTCTGGGATGGCAACGAGGTCTGGCTGATTACGGCCGGAGCCGCCACCTTCGCGGCATTCCCGTTTTGGTATGCATCGCTATTTTCGGCGCTCTACATCCCGCTGACGATCGTCTTGGTGAGCCTTATCTTCCGCGCCGTGGCTATTGAGTACCGCGGTAAGGGCTCTAGCGACACGTGGCGCATGTGGTGGGATCGCGCCCTCGGGCTCGGCTCGCTCGGTTCAGCTTTCGGCATCGGTGCAGCCCTTGCGCTCACCACCACGGGCCTCCCGATTGATGCGAACGGTGACCGCGTTGGCGGCGCCTTCGCGTGGTTCACCCCCTACGCAGTGCTCGGTGGCCTTGCCGTTGTTGGTTTCTCACTCGTGCACGCGTCCGTGTTCCTCGGTCTCAAAACCGATGGCGAGGTACGCGCCCGCGCCCGCAACTTCGTGGTGCACTGGAGCCCTGTCGCCCTGCTGCCCATCGTGGCGTGGGTGCTCATCATTCAGTTCCAGCACGGCACCGTCATCACCTGGGCACTCGTTGTGGTCGCCGTGGTCGCGGTCGTCTTCGCCTGGATCAGCGCTCGAGCCGGGCGTGAAGGCTGGGCATTTGTGGGAATCGCCGCCTTCTTGCTCGCTGGTGCGTCATCCATCTTCGCTGCGGTGTACCCGGTGGTACTGCCCTCGACGCTCAACCCGGCGTTCGACCTCACTATCTCGAATGCGGCAAGTGGCGAATATACCTTGGGCGTTATGACTGTTGTTGCTGGCTTCGGCCTGCCGCTGGTGTTCCTCTATCAGGGCTGGACCTACTGGGTATTCCGCAACCGTCTCAGCGAGCACCACCTCCCTGAGGCTCACACTGTGAAGCCGGCTGTTGCTCCCCCTGTCTCAGCTCGTTAAGGCACCATGGAGGGCATGAAGGCCATACTCCGCGAACGACTTGCAGCCGGTTTCGGTCCGGGGGGCTTACACACGCTGTTTGGGCTGGGCCTGCTGGCAGCCCTCAAGGGTCTCGCCCTGGTGCTCATGGCCGAGGCAGTCGCACGCGGTGTCGTCGGAGTTATTGAGGCGGATGCTCGTGCGTGGCAGTTCGCGATTGGGCTCGGTGTCGCCGCCGGACTGCTGCGCGCAGCTGCTGCTTGGGCAACCGAGAGTTTTGCTACCCGAGCCGCTCTTGGCGCGAAAGAAGCCTTGCGCCATGAGCTCGCCGAGCGGATGCTTGTCGGCAGCGATTCGCGCGTCGGTGCGAGCACCGCGATCGCCACTGTGGGGCTCGATGAGCTCGATAACTACTACCGGGTGGTGCTTCCCGCGATTGTGACAACGGCGACGGTTCCACTGCTGATCGGTGCCCGCATCCTCTCGGTCGACTGGGTGAGCGCGCTCATCATTGTTGTGACGGTTCCGCTGGTTCCCGTGTTCATGGTGCTCGTCGGTGGCCACACTCGCGAACGTGCAGAAGCGGCCAGCGCCAGCCTCGAACGACTCTCGGACCATCTCGTCGAGCTGGCTCGCGGGCTTCCCGTGTTGGTCGGCCTCGGTCGGGTTGGCGAGCAGTCGCGTGCCCTGCGTGCGATCTCTGCCGAGAACCGCACGACCACTATGGCGACGCTCCGCTCCGCCTTCCTCTCAGCGCTCGTACTCGAACTGATCGCCACAATCTCGGTCGCTGTTGTTGCCGTCTTTGTCGGTGTGCGACTCGTGGATGATCAGCTCTCCCTCACTGTTGGCCTCATCGCTCTCGTGCTCGCGCCCGAATGTTTCGCACCCTTCCGTGAACTCGGTGCGGCGTTCCACTCCTCCGAGAATGGACTCACCGCCCTGCGCCGCGCCCGCACGATCATCGATGCACCGCGTGCCCGTGAACATCGCCAACTCGACGGCAAGTTCCGCGTTGTTGACCTCACGATCGGCTACGACGGTCGAGCACTCCCCGCGGTCGACAACCTCAGTTTCACGGCCACCCCCGGCACGATCACGGCATTGGATGGGCCGAGCGGCAGCGGAAAATCCAGTGTTCTCGAGGTGTTGGCGGGCAATCGCGAACCCAGCGGCGGCAGCGTGTGGGGCATCGACCCGCAGCACGTGGCGTGGGTTCCGCAGCATCCCCACACCGTTGCCGACACCGTCATTGGCGAACTGCGTCTCTACAGCAGCGACGAAAAGGCCATCAAGTCTGTCGTCGTCGAGCTGGGCTTGGCGGCGATCGCTGAGGCCGACCCTCGCCAGGTGAGTCCCGGCGAACTGCGTCGCATTGCGGTCGCGCGCGGACTGCTGCGCGTCGAAGCGGGCGCAACCCTGCTACTGCTGGATGAGCCGACCGCCCATCTCGACCCGGCATCCGCGCATCGTGTGGAGACGGCGATTGCTGAACTGCGCGGTCGCCCTGTGACGGTGCTGGTTGCCTCGCACGAGTCGGGCATTGCGGCTCTTGCTGACCAAGTTGTTGCCGTGGGCGCTTCAGGTGGCACGCGTGCGGTCGAGTCTCACGTTGATCCGCTAGCTGTTGCTCAGGAGTTGGATGCTGACGCTGTCGCCGCGCCCAGCTCACCCCGCGCCACTCTCGCCAGCCTGCTCGAGTTTGTGCGTCCGTCCCTCGCCACTCTCGTCGGAGCGATCGCTCTCGGCATTGGCGCGAGCCTTTTCGCAATCTCGTTGACGGCGATTTCGGGCTGGCTGATTGTGCGGGCCAGCGAGCATCCGCCGATCATGTTCTTGCTCGTCGCTATCGTGGGCGTGCGGTTCTTCGGCATCGGCCGTGCGGCCCTCCGCTATGCGGAGCGTCTCGCGACTCACAGTGCGGTGCTGAGTTCAGTGATTGAGTTGCGGGTCGCGCTCTGGAACGGTCTCGGCGCACGAGCCCTCGGTTCCCGTGCGCTCGCCAATGGTGGGGTTGCTCTCGACTATCTGGTCGCTGCTTCTGACCGGGTGCGGGATCTTGTTCCGCGCGTGGTGCTGCCGCCCGCCGTGGCCGTGGGAACTTCGCTTGCCGCACTGATCGCTGTCGGATTGCTGCACGCCCCAGCGGTGCCCGTGCTGCTGGGGGGTCTTGCCGGCGCGCTCGTCGGCGCTCCCATCATCGCCGTCTGGGTCGATCGGTCTGCCGCCCACGGCATCGCCGAAGTGCAGTCGCGTGTCGTGCGCGCCTTCGCTGCCATGACGGGGGCCGCCAGCGACCTGCGCGCTAATGGTGTTGGTGAGCGGATGCTCGGCCGCCTCGATCGCATCGACGCTGAAGCCGGGGCGCTCTCCCGCCGCAGCGCCCGCGCCCTGGGCATCGGCAACGCCGTCGTCGTGCTCGCCTGCTCGGTGACCGCCGTCGCGATGCTTCCCGTCGCCGCGCCCGCTGTGATTGCCGGCACCCTGCCCATCGCCGTCGTCGCCGTGCTTGTGCTCATCCCGATCGGGCTCGTTGACTCGCTCATCGCGTTCGTTGACTCCGTGCAGCAGTGGCCCGCGCTCGGTGCCGCGCTGGCGAAGGTGCGCGGGGTTACTGCGGGGGTTGAGAGCACCGACGCCGCCGTCGACCGTGGGCGCTCGGGCCGCGGCCTGCGAGGATCGCGCACCGGCATTGACACCGGAGCCGCGAGCGCAGACCAACCGCTGGCTAACGTCAACGTTCTTGAACTGAGTGAGCTCGGCATCCGCTGGCCTTCGAGCCCTGCCCTGGCTTTCTCGGGAGTGACTGCCCGCGTTGAGCGGGGTGGGTGGCTTGTGGTTGAGGGGCCCTCGGGGGCGGGAAAGTCGACGCTGTTGGCGGCGCTGCTTGGATACCTTCCGCCTGCCGCTGGGTCGTGGAGTCTCGGCGGTGTGGATGCTCGCGAGTTGTCCCCCGAGCAATTGCGGCACGTGGTGACCTGGTGCCCGCAGGAGTCGCACCTCTTTGATTCGACGATTCGCGCGAATTTGCTGCTTGGACGGGCACACGACGATCAGCCGTCCGAGCACGAACTCGTAGCGGTTGTGCGTCAGGTTGGTCTTGGCTCGCTGTTCGATTCGCTCGATCGCGGGTTGGATACCCGGGTCGGGTCGGCAGGCAAGAGCCTGTCGGGTGGTGAGCGGCAGCGTCTCGCGGTCGCCCGCACCCTGCTGACTCGTGCCGTCGTGGTGCTGCTCGACGAACCGACTGCTCATCTGGATGCGGCGAGCGCCGAGCAACTCATCGCCGATCTGCGAGTGGCACTGGCCGATAAGATTGTGGTGCTCGTGAGCCATCATGCGGATGAGCGCCGCGACTCCGACGTGAGTGTGCGCCTGGGTGCACGCGAGCAGGTTTCCGCTCTTTAGCCCTCGCTTAGCAACGGTCTAGTCGCCGAACAAGTCGCCAGCAACAGTCCGATGCACCGACTCGGGGTTAGAGGGGTGGTAGATGCCCGCGAGCACATCGCGTTGCAGACGAGCGAGTTCACTGCTGCTGCGGAACGCTCCTCCCCCAGCGGAGCGCATTACTTCGTCAACGACGTGACGAGCGGTTTCCGTGGTGCGGTGCTTGAGGCCGGTCAGTTTGCGGAACCATCCCGAGCCGTGATCAACGAGCCCGTCAACGTCGTCGACGACGCTGTGCAGTTGCGGTTCAATCGCGTCGAGGGCGAGCGCCGCATCTGCCATACGCCACCGCAGGTCCGGATGCTCGGAGTACGCGTCACCGGTAATGGCCGAGCTGCGCTTCTGCAGTGCTTCGACTCCGAGTTCGAGGGCGCGGTCGGCGAGCCCCGCATAGACGGAGGCGATGAGCGGCAAGAAGTTGGCGAACACGGCGAAGATGAACGGGTCGGTGTTGGGGCCGACGGGCAGCACACGAGCGACTCGGTTGCTGGGAACGAAGGCGCCGTCGAGCACGGTGGTGTGACTTTGGGTGGCGCGCATGCCGAGGGTGTCCCAGTCGTCGAGGGAGCGCCAGCCGGGGGCTGATCGCTCGATGAAGCCGTGCACGAGGGTTTCGGTGCCGTCCTCGGCGATGTGCTTGCCGAACGTTCCGAGCTGGGTCCACGCCGGCGAGAGTGAGGTGGAGACCTTCGTGCCGGTGAACGTGTAACCGCCTTCGACGGTTTCGGCGGTGGTGAGGGAGTCCCACATGACGAGGTCGTTGCCGGGTTCACTGAGGCCGAAGGCGAATACTTCGCCGGCTTCGGCGTCTGCGAGTAGCCAGTCGAGGCTGGTGTCGCCGCGTTCGTGGAGGGCCCAGGCGACGCCGATCCACACGAGGTGCATGTTGATGCCGAGCGCGGTGGCGGGAGCGTAGGCGGCGAGGAGTCGCTGGTCGTCGGAGAGTTCACGCAGGCTGCGTGGCTTGAGGTAGCCGACGGCACGCAACTCTTGCAGGTCTTCGGTGAAGAAGATGTTCTCGCGGTCGTAGCGTGCGGCGCGCGAACGGATGCGATCAAGCAGTGCTGGGGTGAGTACCGTCATGCGTCAACGCTACTGTGTTGCGTCGCGGGGAAGGGCAAGTGTCTCCGATTCCTGTGGAGTTGGAGCGGCGCTCACTGCCACCCGTCGCGTTCAGACGCAATCTGGCGATCCAGTTCTTCTGGCGTGCGGGCTGCACCCGTAGGCACCTGGTTGCGCGTCAACCACGTCGCCGCGTGTACAGCGGTGTGGTCGGAAGTATTCTCAGCGGCAACCACGAGCTCAGCTCGCTAGGGGAAAAACATTGCGTTGCGGCTTCTGGCGCTCCACCCACAGGTCGTACGCGGTCTGCATGCCGAGCCAAAGTTCAGCGCTGGTGCCGAGCAAGATTCCGAGGCGCACAGCCATATCCGCTGTGACTGATGCATGACCATTGCGGATGCGCGACAGGGTCGCCCGCGTGACACCAAGTCGTCGAGCGGCTTCAGCGAGGCTGATGTCGCCAAGGTAATCCTCCAGCAACAGGCCGGGGTGGGGAGGGTTGTGCATGCTCATCGTTCCTGCTCCGTTCTAGTGATAGTCGAGGTAGTCCAGAAGGTAAACGTCGGTGCCCTCAAACATGAAGACCACCCTCCAGTTGCCGCTCACCCAAATCGCGTGGTGACCCGTCACGTCGCGCCCTGCAGCTGAAGCGCCACTCAGCGCATGCGGTCTCCACGATGCGGGGATGTCGTTAATCGACTGAGCGTTGTCGAGCACCGCGAGCTGTCTCTGAAGTTTGTTGGCGTGATCTGGCCGTATCCCCGACTTCTTTCCCGTCGTGAAGAACGTTTCGAGACCTTTGCGGCGAAACGACTTGATCACAGCTTCAACCGTACAGTCATGCTATACGTATAGCAAGGGCATACGTAGCTGGTGACAACCGCACTGTGACAAAACCCCGCGGAGGAGGCGGTGGCTTGCCCTACGCCTTTGGCGATCATGCGGGGACGAGGGTAGATTCCTCGCAAGTTACTTCGAAGTTGGATCCCGAGCTGCGCGAGATTGCACGCATGCTCGACTGAATTATTTCGTCAGCCGTGGATCGCATGTTGTTCGCAAGCATGTTCTCAAAACGGAAGCCCACAACGATCTCAACTTCGGCTTCATCTCCTCTGACAAAGTAGGCCGTCGCCGCAGGGTAGCTCTTGAGGGTCACCGCCAAACTCTCTTCTAACCGGGGCACGACTTGGTCGATCTGAACGGCTCGGCTGTCGGCGAAGCTCAGCGAAACTGTAAGTTCATAGCGCTTGTGCATGGTTAACATTGTGGTCCCGTCACTATGTGCTTCATCGTATCGCGAGCCTCCGTGATTTTTTCGGAGTCGCTCGCCATCGTTGAGAAGTAGACGCGGCAGCCTGTGGCAGCAACCGAACCCTTCCCTGCCCACGCACAAGATCCGGCTCATGGCGCTTCTCTTTTCCACAGCTAATTTTCTGTATAGTTCGCGAAGGGAAGCCCCGGCCCGCCGAGGCGAAGTGCCGGAGTATGCTAATCCGGTTGAGGAGCATGGATCAGCGGGTGAGCTACGCCCCGCCTCGCGCCGTACCGCGCACTGCGTCGCATAGAACGCGAGTTCATCGGATCAGAGCACGGGGCCAAAATCTCGCAACGCTTAATCTCATCGGCTACAGCAGCTGCCACTCCAACTAGCGCGGCGATAATATCAGCCGAGGCGCACCGCTGGATGGTCGCGGGCGATATTTTGCGTGGACCTTATCCTCGCCAGATGGGCCCAAGTAGATAATGACTCAGCGCACCTGTCTCGGAGTCCCACGCGATCCTGATCTTCGTATCACTCCCAGCCTTAATCTGACGGGAGGTAGATCGGGTTGGGGTCCTAAAGCTAATCTCTCCATCGGCATCAATTCCAAAGATGAATGTTTCGAATCGACTAACGCTCCCGACTTCGACTCCGTTCCAGAGGACCTTGACCGTGGGGTTCACGGCGAACTCTTCCATATAGCCATGGACCTCCACTCTCGACTTTGCCGGCGAATCGACATCTGGCTCCCGGTCTATTGCTGAGGCACTGTTTCGGTGTTCTTCTGTGGGCTTGGCTGGCCAACCTGCCTGCGGCGGCGGCGGCGGCGAGGCGGGGTGAACAGCACGCGGAGTCGAATATAACGAGTGCTGCGTATAGGGCTCAATGACTTTATAAGCTGCCTCACGAGCAGCGTCGGCTTGTTCGCGCGCCTCCCGTTTAGAGGCCAATGCGAAGAAGGCATAGGAAGCCCCGAACGCAAGAAGCGAATCGAGCACACTAGCTATATCCTCGGCAACGGACAGTGCTCCCCCCGGCCCATCGCCCCAAATATTGTTAGAGAGAGTGCCAAGCCCGATCAGGATGAACACGCCACCAAGAATTCTTAGGAAAAATTTCACAGTCGGCCCTTCCTGGCCGAATGGATCGGACTAAGTCGAGACGCTACGGTGCACAAGCCGGCCCGCGTGTAGCTCATTGTCTTCACGCCCCCGCCTCCCGCTCGGCGGCATACCGCGGCGCCATCGATTCCATTTGTTCCATGACCAATTTGATTGCTTCGGGCTGCTTGTCTGGCGGATACCCGTTGATCACGAGTAGCCGTTTGATTGACGAACGCAGTTTGGCGCGCACATCGTCGCGCACTGTCCAGTCGGTTCGCACGTCGCGCCGCATCACCTCAACGAGGCCGCGCGCAATGGCCGCGAGCTTGCCATCACCCTGCACTTCAACGGCAGATTCGTTCTGGGCTACAGCGTCATAGAACGCGAGCTCGTCCGATGACAGCGACGGTGAGAACGTTTCCCCACGCTTACCTTCGAGCGCAACTTCGCGAGCCAAAGCAACCAGCTCGGCAATGACCTCGGCCGATGTCAGTTGTTGGTTGGTGTACTTATTCATGAGTTCGGTGATGCGTTCGGAGAATGCCCGCTGGCGAATCATGTTGTTGCGGGTGACGTTGGTCGATTCTTCGGTGAGCATCTTGCGTAGCGCTTCAATTGCTAGCTGCGGGTTGCGCGCCTTCTGCGTTGTGGCAACGAACTCGGGTGTGAGGTCACTGAGCGAAGGCTTGGGCATGCCGGCCGCATCGTAGATGTCGAACACTTCTCCGGCATCCGTGGCTTCGGCGATGAGTTGTCCGAGGAGGCGTTGGATGTCTTCGGGTACGGGTTCGCCGCGGCTCTGGCGATCCATGGCGTCGAATTTGGCCATCCAGACGCGCACTTCTTCGTAGAACGAGATTTCGGGGTGCAGGTTTGCCAGATTGGTGCGTCCACTGGCGAGTGCCCAGGCGCGGGCGAGCTGTCCGGAGAATCTGCGGTAGCGGGCCGCCAAAGTCTCGTCACCCAGCGACGGTTCATTGCCCGGAGTCCCGACGCTGCGCAGGTAGTTCGCGCCACCGCTGGCGGCGTTCAGGTAGGCCTTGGGTCCGCGCTTATCGAGCACTGTGCGCCAGTCATACCCGGCCAGCAGTTCACGAAGTTTGTTGACGAGTTCGGTTGCGAGCGTGACGGCTTCGTCGACGGAGCGGCCGATAGGTTTGTTCTTTTGGTCGCTTTTTGTGTATTCGGCGAGGGCGTCTTTGAGGTTGTCGACGAGGGGTGCGTAGGCGACGAGGAGTCCGTCTTGTTTTCCGCGGAACGTGCGGTTGACGCGCGCGAGGGTCTGCATGAGCAGTGCGCCTTTGAGGGGGCGGTCGAGGTAGAGGGTATGGAGTGGTGGTGCGTCGAAGCCGGTGAGCATCATGTTTTGCACGATGACGAGCTCGAGTTCGTCGTCTACGTCTTTGAGGCGTGTTTTGATGGCGTCGTTTTGGGAGGGGCGGCGCACGTGTTCGACGATCGGTGAGGGGTCGGAGGGGGTTCCGGAGTAGACGACTTTGATTGTGCCGGCGGTGAGGTCGTCGGAGTGCCATTCGGGTCGCAACTTGATGATCTGGTCGTAGAGGCGGGCGCAGATTTCGCGGGTGGCGCCCACGATGAGGGCTTTGCCGGGGGCTTCGATGAAGGGGAGCATCCGTGTGCGGCGTTCTTCCCAGTGAGTGACGAGGTCGGCGGCGAGGGCTTCGAGTCGTTCGGGGGCTCCGTAGATGGCGTTGACGACGGCGACGGATGCTTCGATGCGGGCACGTTCGGTGTCGTCGAGGGCGAGGGTGGCGTCGTCGGCGGCGGCATCCAATTCTTCTTGGGTGATGGTGTCGGCGAGGCTGACTTTGATGAGGCGGGGTTCGAAGTAGACGGGCACGGTGGCGTTGTCGTCGACGGCGCGCGTGAGGTCGTAGATGTCGATGTAGTCGCCGAAGACGTCGCGGGTGTTGCGGTCGTCAAAGGAGATGGGGGTGCCGGTGAAGGCGATGAGGGTGGCGTTGGGGAGGGCGTCGCGCAGGTGGCGGGCGTAGCCGTCGAGGTCGTCGTAGTGGCTGCGGTGGGCTTCGTCGACGATGACGATGACGTTGCGGCGGTCGGAGAGGAGGGGGTGTTCGGTGCCGGTGGCGCGTTCGTTGTCGGTGCGTCCGAACTTTTGCAGGGTGGTGAAGTAGATGCCGCCGGTGGTGCGGTTGCCTATTTCGTCGCGCAGTTGGGTGCGGCTTTTGATTTGTTGGGGTTTTTCGGCGAGCAGCATGCTCTGGGCAAAGGTTTGGAAGAGTTGGCCGTCGAGTTCGGTGCGGTCGGTGATGACGACGATGGTGGGGTTTTTGAGTTTGGGGTGCCGGGTGACGAGGTTGGCGTAGAGCTCCATTTCCATGGATTTGCCGGAGCCTTGGGTGTGCCAGACGACGCCCGCTTTTCCGTTGGATTCGACGGCTTGCACGGTGCTGCCGATGGCTTTGGAGACGGCGAAGTATTGGTGGGGTTTGGCGATGCGTTTGGTGAGGCCGTCAGCGTTTTCGTCGAAGGCGGTGTAGTTGCGCAGCAGTTGCAGAAAGCGGTCTTGGTTGTAGAGCCCGTCGATGGCGTCTTCGAGGCCGGTGACGGTTTCGCCGTCGATGCTGCGGTTGGGGGCGACGGGGGCGCCGTCGTCGTCTACGTTCCAGGGTGCGTAGTGGTTGAAGGGGGTGAAGGGGGTGCCGTATTTGGCGTCGAGTCCGTCGCTGGCGAGGGTGAAGACGCAAAACCGGAAGGCGAGGGGGAATTCGCGGAGGTAGGTGCCGAGTTGGGCGTGGGCGGAGGCGACGTCCGCGGTTTTGCTGCCAGCTTTTTTGAGTTCGATGATGCTGACGGGCATGCCGTTGCAGTAGAGCACGAGGTCGAAGCGTCGTTTGTAGTCGCCTTGGATGAGGGTGACTTGGTTGACGGCGAGCCAGTCGTTCTGGTCGGGGTCGGCAGAGAGCAGGCTGATGGTGGGGTTAGCTTCGACCCCGTCCGAATCGATGTAGCTGATCCGGAACCCGTCGACAAGGTATTGGTGGATGCGAAGGTTCTCGGCGATCGCATCTTTCGACTTCGGTGCTGCAATCTCGGCGACGGCTTGCGCAAGGTATTGCGCGGGCACGTCGGGGTTGAACTTCTGGAGCGCTGCGAGCAGACGAGGGCGGATGAGGAGCTCGTCCCAGCTATCGCGCTCGTTTGAACCTGGGGCGATCTTGTCGCCGGTGAGCGGGAGCCAACCCAGCTCTCCGAGGGTGTCGAGGGTGAGTTGTTCCCAGGCTGCTTCGCTGAAACTGAACGTCATATTTTCTCCGTGCTCTGGGGCTTGCGGCCGAGAATCTCGTCTCGAAGCGATGCATCGCCAAACTTTCGGATCAGAAAATCGACCCAACTCTGGGTGTAAACGTACTGTTCAAACGGCGCGCTGTATCTGCAAAAGTCGGATCGCGTTGATGTTCTGTTCTTGTTTTTTGTGTCCGGCCTTGCATTGAAAAACTTCCAAGCTCTCGTATGCCAATGCATGGTGAAATTAGGAACCCGTTCACGTACAGCGTCGACGACCTGTCCGGCACGCATCGAGCCGAGTGAATCGACTGGGACCTGCTTCTCGCGAATGACCGTGCGAACCTGATCGAGAACTTTGCGCTCGCTGTCATCGAGCTCGCTCTCTCGTACGAACGTCATTGAAGCATCGGCTTCAGATTTGGGTCCGGTGTGCGGAAGCAGGAAGACACGGAACTCGAAGCCCTGATCTCGCGTGACGGACTCATCGACCCCAGTGTCGAAATCCTGTATCCACTCAAGGAGCCCCTTCGGCACCGCTGCGCGTACTGCTTTCACCGCCTTAATGCCATCTCCTGTAATGGTCGAGACGAATAGCGGAAAACGGAGTTCACTGCCTAGACCCTCGTCTTCTCCAAAAATCTCGACTAGGACGGACTCGTAATTGAGCAGGTTTGACTGCGTCCTACCGCTAACGAATGAAGCTATGTTTTTTTCGTGGCGATGTTCGATCCGATTACGTAAACCAGTAAAAAAGGTGAGGTTCGCGGCTCGAGCATCGTTCGCTGAAAAGTACTCGTATGCCATCGTGTGTAGTGACTTGTAGGTCCAATCACCGTCCGGGTGGCTTACTCGCCGACCGCCCTTGCCTCGGATGTAAGGGTCTCCGTTATTTTTCAGAGCATTTGCTTGAAGTAGCTTGAGCCATCCCATCGACATATGAACAATGAATGCCTCTAATTGCCGTTCATTGCCGGAACGGTTGTAAAGGTCAACTGCGAGCCGCACCTCATTCTTTGAGCCCTGAAGCACATGCCACCATGCTGGTTTTGGCGACATGTCAGATTTCTCCAAGGGTGTCGAGGGCGGGTTGTGCCCATGCTGCTTCTGACATTCCGACTATCACATGACCTCTTCGGTCTTCTTCTCAGCGTCTTTCACCCGGAGCCTGCCCGACATAAGCTCGGGGAGCAGGGTGTCGCGCAGCTTGGCGAGAGCGCTTGACTCGCGGGCCATCTGAGATGCCAACTCAATGAGCGGTGCAGCCGAGGCCGTGAAGCTGGCACGCGCTTCCTCTCTCGGGATGAGCATCTTGATTGCTTCTGCTTCAGCACGGTTCAAGCCGGGCACCGCTGAGTCTGAATTTAGCTGGTCAAGCTTCAAGCTGCTGAGCAAGAAATAGGCGTATTGCTGGCTAACTCCGGGTGAAACGGGCCTGGCGAAGAATGTTGTATCGATGGGCCAGTGGGGCCCATCGATCCAATGGACAGCGCCCGCCGTGCCCTTGCGCCCGACAACGACGCCGCTTTGATTTACGATCGCCACCGAGTGTCGTCCGACCACTCCACCGCTACCGACTACACGAACCTCCCCAGCTTCCCGAGCCGGTGCAGGCAGTGATTTACCGTACTCGAGCCGCAACAGCTCACCCAAAATTCCCGGTTCAGTTGAAGACACGACTATCCTTGCGAACTCAGCCCGAGCTAGATCCCAAGCCGTCGAAGCTGTAGCGCTATTAGCGGCTATCTTGTCATCGAACGCCCCGAGCACCTCCGCTACCGCGTGCTGTTGGGCGCGGCTCGGCAATGAGACCGTGAAGGTAAGGAAGTCGTCCCGACTCAAGTCAAGATTGGTAGTTCCAGTCCCCCTAGCTCGACAGTAAGCACGGTATCGGGGCGCTTGTAGTGCCCAATATAGAAAGTTACGATCTACGACGCTGTCGTCGATGTCGAGCCGAATCGTATCTTGCGTAAGTCTGCCGCTTTCTACAGAGGCCGGAACCCTCGCTACCGCCCCTAAGAGGTCGGCAGCGTGAGTTACATCCTTGAGGGAAACATAGAGATCTCCTGGACCCAAAAGTGTGCGCCCCACAGATTCGCCACCGTAGGTCTTGAGGTTTTGCCCACGAAAACCACCATTCCGGTTTATCGTTCCCAACCCCAAAAGAACTGGCCCAGGCAATCCCAACAGCGCGCTCTTGTAAGACTGACCACGCTGCAGCTCCACGAAGTCGCCAAGTGGCCTTTCGCTAAACATCGGACACGCTCCGCAGTCCGTCACGCAACAGGCCAGACAATCGCTCCGACTCATCAAGTTGGTGAGTCAATTCCGCGCTAAGTCTCTCAATCTCCATCTGAGCGTCCTCCCAGTTGCTTTCCACTTCCAACGCGCCGACGTAGCGCCCCGGAGTGAGTGCATAGTGAGAAGTCCGGATTTCAGCGAGACTCGCTGAGTAGCTGAAGCCCGCCTCGTCTTCATAAACGAGCCCGGCATCCGTCGCCGACTTCGTGCCACGCCACGATCGGAATGTGTCCGCTATCTTCGCGATGTCATCGTCGCTGAGTGCGCGCTCCTTGCGGTCGACCATGTGACCGAGGTTTCGTGCGTCAATAAAAAGGACGTGACCGGATCGATCGATGGCACCGCCCTGTCCCGCTGTCTTGTCCTTAGTGAAGAACCAAGTACAAACCGGGATCGCGACGCTTCGGAAGAGGCTCGTGGGCAACGCGACCATGCACGACACAAGGTCTGCCTCGACGAGCTGCGCACGAATGTCGCCCTCGCCACCGGAGTTCGACGACATCGACCCGTTCGCCATCACTACGCCCGCGCTGCCGCCGGGGGCGAGCTTCGAGATGATGTGCTGGATCCACGCATAGTTCGCGTTCCCCGCAGGAGGCACACCGTAGCGCCAGCGTGGATCGCTCTCACTGCGCGCCCAATCCTTGATGTTGAACGGCGGGTTCGCCATCACAAAATCAGCCTGCATATCTGGGTGCTGATCGCGCGCGAACGTGTCACCCCAGCGACTCGCCAAATTGCCATTCAGACCATGAATGGCGAGGTTCATCTTCGCCAAACGCCAAGTGCGCTCATTCAACTCCTGACCATAAACAGAGATGTCGCTTCCCTCTTTATTGTGCGACTCCAAGAACTTCTCCGCCTGCACAAACATGCCACCCGAACCACAACACGGGTCATAGACACGACCATGCGTCGGCTCCAGAATCTCCACCAACACCCGCACCACACCAGCAGGCGTATAAAACTCGCCACCACGCTTACCCTCGGCAGCCGCAAACTTCTCCAAGAAGTACTCATACACCTCACCCAAAAGGTCACGCGCACGCGTCGAACCCTGCCCGGTGAAACGCGCCGAATTGAAAAGATCCACCAGTTCGCCCAAACGGCGCTGATCAAGGTTGTCCTTGTTATAGAGACGCGGAAGAGTTGCCGCGAGTGCCGGATTCGACGCCATAATCGCATCCATCGCCTCATCAATCAGCAGACCGATCGACTTCGTCGGCTCAGCCGTCGACGCCGCAATGCCCTTCGCGTTCTCCGACAGAAAACCCCAGCGCGAGTTGGACGGAACCCAGAAGACCCCATGACCGGTGTACTCATCGACATCATCGATGAGTTGCGCGATCTGATCTTCGCCGAGACCATCAGCCTCAAGCTCGGTCGCGATCTGTGCGCGGCGCTCCTCGAACGCATCTGACACATACTTCAGAAAAACCAGTCCCAGGATGATGTCCTTATATTGCGAGGCATCCATCGAACCGCGCAGCTTATCGGCCGCCTTCCACAGGGTGTCTTTCAGTTCCTTCATGGTCGACGGAGCAGCATCCGTTTTCGTCTTGGTGCGAGGGGGCATCAGTTAGTTCCTTCCGGTAGGGCAATTATGGCGGCACCACTGCCGGTAATGATCTGGTTGTTGTGGGTAGTCAGAGTGCCGGCAACAACGCCGCCGACAAGAAGATTTTCGAGATCGACGAGGGTGCGCATCCGCTCAGCAAGCACAGCCCGCTCGGACGCGACACTCTCCAGCGCCTGTGCCAAACCAGCGCGCTCAGCAGGAACCACGCGGCGCACAAGCCAACGCTTCCACTCACGCGACGACTGCTCGGCAATGTCCGACGCCAGCAACTCTGAGACGAGACCCGCCGGGTCTGACGAGTTGATGCGTAAAATTCGTGCCGGATAACGCACGACCGAAAAACCTGCGGCATCCACGAACGCTTTCGGATGCGGGCTCGTGCAGAACACGACATCGCCCGGCTCCGTCAGTCGGGCTGCCGGATACTCTGCCGCCAATACCAACCGGTCGATCCGGCGAGCGCCGACCTCAACCTGGCCGGTCAACTCGTCGACGCCGATCACGGCATAACCGATGTCAGCCTGCAGATCCTCTGATGCTAGACGCGCACCAGACAAACACCGTACATGGCGCGAACCAGCAAGCGAGCCCAACGTTGCGGCCGGCAACGACAACGGCGAATCAGTGGGAACGACATTTCGCACCGCTTCGGGAGCTTCCTCACCGAGGGCCGCAATGATCGCATCCAGGCGTGCCGGGAAATCAGCCCCCACCTGCTGGCGCTGCTGCGTTGCCGTGGTGCGCGGCACCGTCACTACGGGCTTCGTCGACGCGACCAACGAACCCGACCGTGCCAGAAGAGCACCCGTCGAAACCGGGCGAGCGAAACGGAATGCGTGAGCACGGATCGACGCCTCATCACCCATTGCTGCCGTCAGATCGCTCACCAGATCGGTTCGCATCCCCGCCGACAGCGGCTCATCGCCCAGATCAGCAACCATCGTCCACTTGTCGGCACGCGCGACCGACTCGTGGGCCGGACCACACACCCACAGCGCGAGCGCCTGACGTGGGTTGCCCGTTACCAGCCCGCGCGGCAGACGGACTATCGCCCGAAGCTTGCCGGAACGGAGAATCTGCGAACGGATCGCATCCGCCTCAGCCGTGAGCCGAGCGTCGGTCAGCACGGATGCCGGCGCGAGCACAACAGCCCGCTGGGCGTCATCCATCTGAAGAACAATGTTGTCGATCTCCGACAGGATCTGCACCGGCGACATCACCGGCGACTCAGGATGCGGGAACTGCGCCACATGCACCGGCGCACCACTCGCGGAGAACTCACCCGTGTTCGAGACAGCGAGTGAAGCGTGCGGCAGTTGGTGCGCTACGAGTCGGCGGCGCAATAGCCGCGCCCCCGACCCATTCGTGTTCGCTGTGATAGCCGCGGCGTCGACACTCTCATCGATCGACTTCAGGACCGCGATAAGCAGATCGCCGCACGCGCCGGTGGGATCCACAAATATGGGCTGGTTGGGGTGGGCGGCAGGGTTGCTCCTCGCCAGCTCCATGGCAAGCTCGCTGACCAGAGCGGTGGCCCCCGGTTCGAGAGCCGTGCGCGAGAGAGCCCTGCTGCCCTCCCGAAAACGCTCCCCGAGCAGCGACTCGAAAGCGGCGGACGCGCCATAGGCGCCATCCACCAGAACATCGACGAAGCGGGCCATCGCAACAAGCTCATCGCCCGGAGCGACTACCTCGCTCTGAAGGCTGGTGTCATCCGGATCGACCTCATCGGCAAGATCGAGAAGCTGCTCGCGATCGAACGCCCCAATGGGCTCATCGGCGGCAGCACGCAACGCGACCAACGCGGTGAGGGCATGAAAAGACTCCGAATCGCCACGACTTGTGGCATCAAACCGGGCGAAAGCGGGAGCATCCGCAACCACATCGGGGTTATTACCCCGACCCGTTGCTACCAACCACTCCGCCACCCGCCGCGCATCAAAAACCTCACTGCCACGATCCTGGGCAACAGGAGAAGGGAACGGCGCATCGGATGCCGCAGCCCGAGAACGCCACATCGACACCACCGGGCGCTGCACCTGCGCCAAACGCGCAATACCGGAAAGGGAGATGAACAGGTCTGGCTTCGTAGCGGTCATGACTCCCCTTTCGGATTCGGTCTGCGGCAGTGGTGCACGGCTGTGGTGCACGGCTGTGGTGCACGGCTGTGGCACACGATGAGCTTAGCTCGACGGCGAGTTATTTTACATTCATTGTGCGATAAGCCCCCTTATCAATAGTTTTGCGTTGCGATGAGCTCTAGTGCTGCACGCTTCACTAAGTCACGGCAGGAGGCCCTGACAGCTGAACAAAGGAGCACCCAATGCTGTACATCCGCCAAGTTCGCGTTCAGACGCCGGGCACCACAAACCAACACATCATCGACGTCAAATACTCAGGCACCAAGACCGGCCCGCTGATGACGGCGAGTCGCGGAACAATCGTCAGCGTCATCGATGGCGGCGGAGACATCTACACCTACAACAACGGCACCGGTGCGGGCGCCCGGGTCGTCACTCGCGATGGCGCGAACTACCTCAAGTACATCACTACAGAGGCCGACGGCACAGAAACCAACAACCTGCTCGAACTGCCGCGGTTCCAGTAAGCGACCGCGAAGAAAGGGAAGAGACCATGACCACAACAGAATCAGACACCCCGCCTCCGACAGAACCCGCAACCCCGACAAACGAACCCGCGTCACCTCAAGCCTCCTCACTAGTCAAGCCCGTCGCATTCGGGCTCGTCGGGGCGGGAATCGGGCTCACGCTCGGCCTAGTTCTTGGGCTCGCCGTGATCCCCACCATCGGAAACCTCGCCGGCGGTGTCATCTCCGCAGCCCAGCCCAGCCCGATCACGACCGCTGTCGAAACTTGCGGGGTTGAAACGAACCAGTGGATTGATGTTGGCGATGCAGGCCAGAGCCTCTCAATGCAGAGTCTCGGCGAAGAATCATCCGGAGCAGAGTTCGAAGACGTCTTCTGCGTACTCGACGAACTCAACACCCCCGACAGTGCCCTCAGTCTCATCAGGAACACACGGGCGCTCGACGGCCGACAATCGGCCGACTGGAACGGCTTCAGCGCCTCCTGGGGTTACCACCCCGACGACGGCCTCGACATCGTCATCGATGTCGCACGCGGCTAACTCACTCCCACCAATCACCAATCACCAATCACCAATCACCAATCAAGGAGCATCATGACCAATGACACACAGCAGCCTTCTTCCGCACTTCCCCCACCAATCCCTGCCGTTCCTACGGCACCAGAATCCTCCAAGTCATTTCTTGCAACCTGGCTGCTCTCGCTGCTGCTCGGCTTCTTCGGAGTCGACCGTTTCTACCTCGGAAAAGTTGGCACCGGCATCCTGAAACTCATCACCTTTGGCGGTTTTGGAATCTGGTACCTCATCGACCTCATTCTGACCCTCACCGGCGCACAGAAGGACAAGCAGGGGCTGCCCCTCGCTGACTACGAGAAGCACAAGAAGATCGCATGGATCGTCACCGGCATCCTGATTCTGTTGTCGATCATTACCGGCTCGGTCAACGGCGGCAATGCCGCAAACCAGTCATCGGATGCCCCGAGCACGAGCACTGAACAGTCGACCGACTCCGAGCTCGACGCAGAAACACCGGCTGAAGAGACTGACACAGTGCAGAACTGGGCAGATGACACCTTCGGCACTTTTGACACCATCACCGAGTCCGGTACCGGGGACAACCTCATTACCCTTCCCGAAGGCGTAAAAGCTGGACTCGTAACCGCGACCCATGATGGCGCGTCGAACTTCGTCGTCAACGCACTCGACGCGAGCAACGCCGCCACAGGCGACCTGCTCGTCAACACCATTGGTGTCTACGACGGAATCAGCGTCTACGGTTTCAACTCCTTCAGCGATGCGACCACCCTCGAAGTCAAAGCCGACGGAAACTGGACGATCACCATCGCTCCCCTCTCGACCGCTCCCGCACTCGTAGCATCCGGTGCCGGCGACGGCGTGTACCTTTTCGAAGGTCCGGCCGGAAAACTCACCGCGACGCACGATGGCTCAAGTAACTTCATGGTGCTCGAAGAAACCGGCGAAGCCTTCTCGATCGGCCTACTCGTCAACGACATCGGCGTCTACTCAGGAACCGTGCCGCTGAGCGCAGGCCCCTCCGTCATCAGCGTCAAGGCTGACGGCGCTTGGACGCTTGTGGCCGAGTAGTCACCCGAGCTGCGCGAACTACCCATTCAAGACGGAAAGCACATTGCCTGCCGGATCCAGGAACCAGGCGATTTGCATCCCGTGTCCTCGCGCGATGCCGTTCTCGTCAGTCTCGAGCTCGCCTTCTGTTCCGGAGTTCTCGTAAATCTTTGTGCGCACCCCGAGCTTGTTCAGCTGGTCGACAGCGGCCTCCACGTCTTCGGCTACGAAATTCAGCACCGTGTAACTGGCGGGTTGGTGATCGTCCTTCGGGTAGACGAATACCTCCGCGCCGCCCGGCAGGGTCATCCTCAGCGAACCCATCTCGTCGTCGGCGAGGGTCAGGCCCAGCGTCTCGCCATAGAAGGTCTTCGCTGCGGCAATGTCGTCCACACTGAAACCGGAGTATGCGCTTGTTGGAGTAAACATGATGTACCTAATTTCCTTGAGGGCTCGACCCCCGACCCGAGCACCGTGGGTGTTTTCGTGGGACCAGTCCACACCTCTCCCCCCTCATGTGCAACCATTTCCCCAGTGAGGGAGTTAAGCCATGCTGTTCCGTGATCGTTGCGATGCCGGCCAGAAGCTGGCTGCCAGACTCATGCATCTGGCAGCGGAGAAGCCAATCATCTTGGGGTTACCGCGCGGCGGAGTCCCGGTAGCGGCGCAGGTCGCCCAGGCAATGGATGCCCCCCTCGACGTGATCGTCGTCCGCAAACTTGGTGCACCCCTCAACGACGAGTACGCGATGGGCGCCATCGGAGACGGCGTCGAAGTGCTGAACGAAAACACCATCCGCACCCTAGATGAGTGAGTCCTATTAGGTGGATGCCGCGTGGGTGCTGTTAATCAGAGGCGGAGGGTGTTAAACCCTGCGTGTGAAGACAGATTTGAACACCCTCCTGA